>CAYVDH010000073.1:0-16628 GCA_964450355.1 uncultured Flavobacteriaceae bacterium | reverse complement strand
CTTATTTTTTTTTACTGTTTTATTTATTAATTCATTTTACAAATTCATGTCAACCAGTTGTTAAAAATCCAATTAAAACTAAAACTGATACTCTTAAAAAAACATCAATTTTAGATTCAATTAAATCCATTAAAAAACATATTTCATATAAGAAAGAAATAGCCACAAATTGGTTTTTGACAAGTGGTTGGTTCACAGAAGACACATTATGTTTTGAAAGGGTAGATTATAAAAACAATGACAATGTTTTTAGTTTTAATAAAAATGGTAATTTAGAATATTCTAATAAAAACTATGGGGATTGTCTAGTTGGCTTTTTGGTAGTTAATAAAGGAAAATGGGTAAAAGTAGGCAATTCGATGACATTAGAATTAAAAGGTTTTATAGTTTCTTACAATAGTTTTTGGTTGAAAGTTAAATACAAAATAGTTGAATTTAGCTCTGAAAAATTAGTATTAAAGAAGATAAAAACAATAAAAAACATCAAATCAGAGCCACCATCGAATATTAGTGAAATAATTCATTAATAATATCATTTTCGGTTTCTCTTACTTCAGTTTTATCTTTATATTTGCTGCATGGCAAAATCATCTTCTAATGTTAAAAATAACACATTGAAAAACCTCGTATTAGTTGGTAATTTTAAAGAGTTATTAAAAAATAAATCTTTAGATAATAATCAAATTAAAGCATTAAAAAATGCCAACGACCTTAAACAAAATATGCTTACTTTTTACCACGGTGAGGCGTATCTTTTTGTCATTATTTCGAAAGAAAAATGCGATTATTTAGAACTTGAAGCACTTAGAAAACTAGGTGCCAAATGTTGTCAAATAGTAAATGAAAAAAAACTAGATAACATCACTGTTGATGGCAATTCCAAAGACGAATGTTTTGCAGTTTACGAAGGTATATCCTTAGCTAATTATCAATTTTTAAAATACTTTTCTGATAGCAAATCCAAAAAAAATACTTTAATGAAGATTGACCTAGAATGTCCAAGTGTCAAGCCATCTGAATTGAATTTGTTGTCTATATCAATTGAAGCTACATACAAAGCTCGAACCTTGGTCAACGAACCTCAAAGTTTTTTAAATGCATTACAATTATCTGAAGAATTTAAAAAATTAGGCAAAGAAGCTGGCTTTTCTGTTGAAGTATGGAATGAAGCTAAAATAGAATCTCAGAAAATGGGTGGTTTGTTAGCCGTAAACAAAGGCAGCATAACTCCTCCTACTTTCAACATCATGGAATACAAACCCAAAAATGCTAAAAACAAAAAACCTTATGTTTTAGTAGGCAAAGGTGTTGTTTATGATACAGGAGGATTGAGTCTAAAACCAACTCCAATGAGCATGGATTACATGAAATGCGATATGGCAGGTAGTGCAGTAGTTGCTGCTACCATGTATGCTGTTACTAAGGCCAAATTGCCATTATATGTGGTTGGGTTAGTTCCAGCTACAGATAATTGGATAGGAGAAGAAAGTTATGCTCCTGGCGATGTGATTACCATGTACAATGGTACCACAGTAGAAGTATTAAATACAGATGCTGAGGGAAGACTAATACTTGCCGATGCTTTACATTATGCCAAAAAACTCAACCCTGAATTGGTTTGCGATTTTGCTACCTTAACTGGTGCTGCAGTAAGAGCCATAGGACCATATGCCTCTGCATTTTTTGGGACAGCTAATGACGATGTAAAACAAAAAGTATTTGAAAGCAGTTATGCTGTTTTCGAACGACTGGTAGAATTTCCATTGTGGGATGATTATGCTGCTGAACTTAAATCATCAATTGCTGACATGACCAACTTAGGTAAAGGTGAAGGGGGACAAATTAGTGCAGCAAAATTCTTACAACATTTCACAGATTATCCTTGGATGCATTTTGATATTGCAGGGCCTGCATTCATTCATGGAAACGATGGGTATAAAACAGCTGGTGGAACTGGTGTTGGATTCAGATTGATGTTTGATTTTTTAACTAAAATAGCTTTTAAATAAATAAGACAATGAAAAAACCAATTATCGGAATATCACAAGGTGACCCTAATGGTGTAGGACTTGAAACCATCATCAAAACTTTTCAGTACGATTTCATGTTTGAACATTGTGTTCCTGTGTTGTACGGCAATCCCAAATCATTTACTTTTCATAAAAAAGCATGCAACATTGACAATTTAAATTACAATCTTATTAAAGATGTCAACGAAGCTAAACCCAACCATTTAAATTTAATAGCTAGCAGCAATGATGCTTTTGAAGTCCAATTTGGTAAAAGCACAGAAAATGCTGGCAAAGAGGCTTTTTTAGCTTTTAAAAAATTATGTGAAGATGCTAAAGGCAATAAATTAGATGCCATCGTAACAGCGCCACTAGACAAATCTAACATTAAAATTGCCGAAGGATTTACGGGTCATACAGGATACTTAAGTCAGTTTTTTAATGTGAGCGATTCATTGATGATATTGAGTTCAGACGAATTGAAAGTAGGATTAATTACTGAACATGTATCCCTTTCTAATGTAAGCGAGAAGTTAACAGCAAATTTAATTGCCTCCAAAATAAAAACTGCCAATGAATCTTTAAAAAGAGATTTTGGCCTCTTAAAGCCCCGAATTGCCGTTTTAGGACTAAATCCTCACAATGGTGATAATGGAGCCATAGGAAAAGAAGAAAAAGAGCTTATTAAGCCAGCCATAGCAAAATTAAATGATGAAAAAATTCAATGTTATGGACCCTACAGTGCTGATGGATTTTTTGGCACACGCAATTACAAAAACTTTGACTTGGTAATGGCGATGTACCACGATCAAGGATTGATACCATTTAAATCCATTGCCTTTGATGATGGGATTAATTTCACTGCTGGTTTGCCTATTATTAGAACCAGTCCCGACCATGGAACAGGATACGACATTGCAGGCAAAAACATTGCTTCACCACTTAGTTTTTGCAATGCTGTATTTGCGGCAATAGACATTTACAAACAGCGCAACGAATCAGACGATTTGAAAAAAAATCCCCTACTCTACTCTGAATTAAAAAGAGAAAGATTCAGGTTGGAATTGAATTGATTGGAGTTTGATTGTAAAATTAACCTAATTACTGAAATTGCAAATTAGTTTATGTAGTGTTGAATAATATTACCTTATTGTATTTACTAATTCTTCAATTTAAATCCCACCTCCTACTCGGGCGTAAGCAAGCGAAAGGGATAGAAGCGGTTACCTCTCGGCAAAGACGAGAAGTAATAGCGAATAGCCCGGTTCCGATAGGTATTCGCCCTAATAAAAAAATCCCGACTTCATTGATTGATTTCAACAAAATCGGGACCCTTTTATGAAAAAAAATACTACCAGCTTACTTTTTGTTTCAGTTTCTCTACATTACCTGCTTTGCCTGGATATCCCCCCTGCCCTGCTGCTCCACCATTGTTTTTGGTATTCAATGTGTATGAACTTACCGATGGGTCTATTACCACTGTGATATCACCACCATCTGTACCGTCTTGACCTTTCCAACCTTTCTGTCCACAACATTCTACACTTACAAATACTCCTTGATCTACTTTAAAATGTCTCAATAAATTTCCTGATGATCCAAATACTTTGTATTCTAACAATTCTTTTCCAGTTACAGCGTGTTTTGCAGCTTTTATCTCTACTCTTAGATTTCCTCCACGAGTTCTAACTGAACCACTAGCACTGTTGATATAGGCATTGTAATCGCATATCACATTAGCACTGTAATCCATAGTATATGTAATGGTTGCTGTTTGGTTAGTATAATGATTTGATTTTACTGTGATGGTGATTTTATCGCCTTGTATAATGGCATTGTTAGGTACTGTAAATGAATTTCCATTTACCGCTTTTACCTTGCCAAACAAACCATCCACTTGGTCTGGTAATCCTGTCCACGAATAGCTGTATTCATCTGTGTAACCACCATTGGCAGTGCTAATTTCTGTGCCGTTTTTTAAAACTGCTACGATGTCAAAAATGTAAGTTTTTCCTTGCTCGCATGTATTGCTACTTGAAACCAATTTTAGTTTTACAACCTCTTTTCCTTTGGTAGTGTATTTCGCTCTTTTTTCTGATTCTGCCTTGTCTGCAGCAGCTTTTTCATTCGCTCTTACTGCATTTACACCTTTAGATACCTCATCTAAATAATTGGTCATTAATTTAGTGATTTCTTCTACCTCAATATTTTTAACTCTTGATTTATCTGCACAGTGAACCTCTACATACAAGTTGTTATCTTTCATCATTTTATTGTAATCTTCTGAAGAAGTAAAATATCTACGGAATTCAAAAGCCATGTCTTTGATAAAGTAAATGGCTGTACTAGATGTTTTAAAATATGTGGGATAAGCAGTTTCATTAGGAGTATATCCATCAAATTCTATAATTTGGTTTTTGTCGTTTCTTTTGATGTTTCTGAAAAAATAATCAGACATTACAGGGTCTGATACCGTTCCTTTGAAAATGTTACTGCTAGCGTGATATACGGATCTACTGAAAAATTTTTTACCTGAATTCATGAATGCTTCTGCCATCAAAAACTGGCTTTCACCACCCGATACAGCAATTTGTTTTAATCCTGTGGTATCCGCTTTAGTGTTCATGCTTTCTTTCACCATTTTTTTCATTTCCTTGAATGATTGCGCTGATGAATTAGTAATAGTTAATGCTACGATTAATAAGCTTGTCAATTGAATTAATTTTGTTTTCATTTTCTTTTTGTAATTAAATTATGGTACAAAAATGAAATCAAAGACATCCTCCTAATTCAAATGTTTTGTGAATTGTAAAAATTAGGCTGTGAAATGAAAAGAGTGAAAATTAATGCGGAATAATGCTGTATGTTTATTGAACTAAAACAAGTTATTTTCCTTTAATTCCAATTTTTTGCCATAGAATATTCTGGCAGTTTCTTCAAATGATTTAGTATAATCTGATACAAAGAATTGGTGTTTGGCTTTTTTGTCTTGATTATTTAATAAATCATTCTCTGCTAAAAAATTCTGTACAGATTGCGACACTATCTCTGCTGAGTTGATGATATTAATTTGTTTTTTATAATAACTCTGTATCTCACCAATGATAAGTGGGTAATGTGTACAAGCTAATATAATGGCTTCAATGCCTAGTAAATGAGGATTGCTGAGATAAGAATGTACTACAGTTTTACTGATTTTATTATTAAAAAAACCTTCTTCAATCATTGGAGCCAATAAAGGAGTTGCCAATGATTTGACTAATAATTTTTTATTGGCTTTTTCAAATTTCTTTTTATAGACAGCACTGCTTACAGTTCTTTTAGTGCCAATTAAACCTATTTTTTTAAACTTTAAAACATTCGATACATGCTCTATCACAGGATCAATAACGTTAATAACAACTACTCCATTAGGCAGTCTTTCTTTCACTTGTTTAAAAGCAGAAACTGAAGCAGAGTTACAAGCAATAACAATTAATTTACACGATTTACTGAGTAAAAATTCAGTGATTTTTTCAGCATAAGATTGAATGGCGTGAGCAGACTTCTCACCATAAGGCATGTGAGCAGTATCTCCAAAATAAATGATGTTTTCGTTTGGTAAAAGGTCGGTTATAGCTTTGGCTACAGTAAGCCCTCCTACTCCAGAATCAAATATTCCAATAGGATTTTCTTTGTTAGAGCTACCTTTTTTTGCCAAATGTAAATTATCTTGGAGTTGTAGTTGTTTTAGTTTTACCCGCTCCTGGATTAGCAACCGGTTTGTCTTTGATGTTTAATTTAGCTTTCACTAAATCAAAAATGTTGTATGCTTCATCGGCATATATCAAAGTTCCATAAGTGTTATCCAATATGTGAGTATAACCATTTTCTTTAGCAACTTCTGCTACTGCAAGTTCCACTTCTTCACGAATTGGAGCTACCAATTCGGCCATTTTAGCTTTTAAACTGTCTTGTACACTTTGTTGAAACATGCTGTATTGTTCTTGATAAGATTGCAACTGATTAGCATACAATTGCATTTTTACTTTACTTGGAGCTGGTTTTTTTGATTCAGCTTCATATTTAGATTGAACTTCAAGTGCCATGTTTTCAATTTCTTTCACTTGGTCTTCGAGAGATTGTTGATATATTGCATATTCAGTTTCTGCCAATTTGTATTGAGGCATTAACTCGATGATGTTTTGAAAATTTAAATGTCCAATTTTTTGAGCTGAAACAGTTTGTGAGGTGAAAAAACAAAGCAATAAACTTGCTATAGATAGAATTGAATTTTTGCTTAGGTTAAGCACTTGATTGAATTTGTTCATTTGTAATATACTTTTTTTTAATCTTTTTTAATTTCTGTTGGAGTAACTCCTAATTCATCCAATACTTCATCGCTTTTGTCGTACTTAGGATTGCTGTATAAGATATTCATGTTTGCCGACTTATCGAATATAAAGTCCAAATTATTGTCTTTGGCAACTTTGGCTATTGCTGTAGCAATTTTATCTTGTATAGGTCTGATGAGCTCTTGGCGTTTTTTAAATAATTCACCATTCACACCAAATTTTTCTTGTTCAAATTTCTTTAAAGCATCTTCTTTAGCTACAATGGCATCTTCTCTTTCTTTTTTTTGTACATCACTTAATAATACCTCTTCTGCTTTGTAGTCTTTGTACATTTTATCTACCTCATCTTTCATTACTTTAATTTCATTTTCCCACTTGGTAGATAGCTCTGTTAATTGTTTCTGAGCGGCTTTGTATTCTGTCATTTGGCCTAAAATATAATCTGAATCCACATAACCGAATTTTTGTGCTTTTGCTGATATACTTACTAAAAGAGTAGTAATTGCAATGAATAAAAATTTTAATTTCATGATTTTTTTATTATTTATTTACTGTAAAACGAATTGTATGCCAAAATGTTATAAAGGACACAAAAATAATTGTTTTTTTGATTAAACCATACCATTCTAAAGATAAATTCAAGTAGATATTAGATGAATATTCCTTTTAATACTTAAAATTCATTATTCTTGAATACAGATTTTGGAGTCATCTTGTTAATCATATAGTTTTAGTTAACTTCAATTTTTTTTCTAAAACTAAATCAAAATTCATATATTTGTTTTTTGTTATTCTTTAAAATCAATTGTTTATATGAAAATTTATCTATTATCTTTTTGTTTATTGTTTTCAAAATTAGGTTATAATCAACTCCTAAATCACTTTAAAAATAGCCTTAATTCACCTAAAAAATATTACTTTTCATGGGGATATCACAGGGCTTTTTACTCCAATTCAAATCTGCATTTCAGAAATATCAATCAAAATTCGAATACTGATGCCAGTGGTAATTACGATTTTATCATTGAAAATGCTAAAGCACATGATAGAGCCGATTTGAAATACCTTAAGGATCCTAGAAACATCACCATTCCTCAATTCAATGCCAGTATTGGCTTTGTTTCTAAATATAAAAACCTTGGTTTTGAAATCAATTACAACCATGCTAAATATGTGGTAGATGACAATCAACATCTTAAAATTAAAGGTCAGTTATTCGGAAAAACCATTGATTCAACTATCACTCTTGGATCTAATTACATGCACATTGAACACACCGATGGAGCTAATTTTTGGATGGGAAACATCACCAAATCCTTTCATTTTAAGACTAAATTAAATTGGTTACATTTTCAAAACATGATAAAAATAGGTGGCGGAATGTGTATTCCACGAACAGACATCACTTTTTTAGGAAAACAAACCAACAATAAATTTCATATTGCTGGCTATGTTTTCGGAATTGAAAATGGTCTACAAATTCATTTAGGAAAACATTTTTTTATAGAAAATAGCTATAAATACGCTTTTGCTTATTATACCAATGCTAAAGTAAGTAGCAATAAAAACGCCTTTCTTACACATCATTTCAATTCGTTTTTACTATTTCTTAATTTAGGTTTTAAATGGTGAAAATTTTGTTTTGTAAGATTATCAAACTTATCTTTCTTTGTGATTGATATTACATGATAAAACAAATAAATAAAATACTGATTGCTAACCGTGGTGAGATAGCTATCAGGGTGATGAGAACTTGCAGAGAATTAGGTATTAAAACTGTTGCTGTTTATAGCGATGCAGATAGAAACGCCCTTCATGTAAGATACGCAGATGAAGCACATTACATAGGAAAATCTCAAAGCAAAGAGAGTTATTTATTAGCTGATAAAATTGTTCAGGTGTGCATCGATAATCATGTAGATGCTGTTCATCCAGGATATGGTTTCCTCAGTGAAAGAGCTGAATTTGTGACTAAATTAAACCAAGCCGGTATCACTTTTATAGGACCAAGTGCAGAAAGCATGGAAATAATGGGCAGTAAAATTGCCAGTAAACAAGCTGTAGAAAAATTTGGTGTTCCATTGGTTCCAGGACTTAAAGAAGCTATAACAGATATAGAAGAAGCAAAAAAAACAGCTGAAAAAATTGGATTTCCTATCTTAATTAAAGCCAGTGCTGGTGGTGGTGGTAAAGGCATGAGAATTGTTAATTCAAATGAAGAGTTTGAAACACAAATGCAATTAGCCCAATCTGAAGCTTTGAGCTCTTTTGGAGACGATGCAGTGTTCATAGAAAAATATGTAGCTTCTCCTAAACACATTGAAATACAATTGATGGCTGATAATCATGGCAATGTTTGTTATTTGTTTGAAAGGGATTGTAGCATACAACGAAGACATCAAAAATTAGTAGAAGAAGCTCCAAGTGCTATTTTGACTCCTGAAATTAGAAAACAAATGGGCGAAGCAGCTGTTAATGTGGCAAAAGCAGCTAAATACAGTGGTGCTGGTACTGTTGAATTCTTAGTAGATGATGATTTGAACTTTTATTTTTTAGAAATGAATACCCGTCTTCAAGTAGAACATCCTGTTACCGAAATGATTACTGGAATTGATTTGGTAAAGGAACAAATTCGAGTGGCAGAAGGCCATCCATTAAGCTTTAAACAAGAGGAGTTAAACATCAACGGACATGCCATTGAACTTAGAGTTTGTGCTGAAGACCCTACCAATAATTTTTTACCTGATATTGGTAAATTAATCACTTATAAAGTACCACAAGGACCAGGGATAAGAGTGGACGATTGCATGGAAGCCAACATGGAAATTCCTATTTATTATGACAACATGATTTCTAAGCTTATTGTGTGGGCAGATACAAGGGAAAATGCCATATTAAAAATGAAAAGAGCCATTTCTGAATATGAATTAACTGGTGTTGCTAATACTTTGAGTTTCGGTGAATGGGTGATGAACAACAAGCAATTTAATGAAGCAAAATTCGATACCAAATTCATTGATAATTATTTTAAACCCGAAATGTTAAACTCTGAACTCAATGATGACATTAACGAAGCTTCTTCTATTGTTGCTGCTTATTTGCTTTCTCAAAAAAACAATTCAAATAACACACAAAATGTTGTAAACGAAGCAAACAATCATTGGTATAAAAACAGAAGCATGAAAAGATAAAATTTAACCGTCTAATTCCATTTTTATCCGTTTTAAAGCCTAAAATTTACAATTCACAAAATTGAAATTGAAATTGAAGTGCATTTTTTCACCTTTGTTGCTTTAATTTGTCCAAACTTTTCATTCAATGAATTTCAAAAAATTGCATATACTTTTCATTTTATTGTTGTGCAATCTATTGTATTCACAAACACCCGGTTATTGGCATCTTTCTGATAAAGATGGTCTTCCTAGTAACACAATCTACCACATCATTGAAGACAACAACGGTTACATTTGTTTAGGAACTTCTGCGGGTCTAACAAGGTTCAATGGATTTAAATGTCAAACTTTTGCAAACCTTAACAGTAAATCGTCTGACGCTAGCGATTTATGCTTAGATAAACAAGGAAATATTTGGTTCAGTAATTTCAATCACGAGTTGTTTAAATTCAATCAACAAAATCAAAGCATTGAAAAAATAGAAGGTGTTAATCACAATAATTTCAATGCACAAGGCAAATTTGATATCGATCATTTAAATAACATTTGGTTCACAAATAACAAAAATATTTATTTTTATAACTCAACAGATAAAACCATTAAAACCATTGCCGATCAAATTTCTCCTCCTTATTCCTTTGGTTTGTATGGTAACAATGAGTTACTTTTTGGTAGCATTAAAATATACAAAGCACTATACACTAAATACCCTGAAATAGAAATTACAGAACTAACAACTGAAACAAATAAATTAGAAAAACCTATCTTACTCTACGATGTTAAAAAACAATTTATTTTACCTGTTTATTACAACATCAATAATGTTCCGGATGGACTTAAAATACTAGATTTAAACCTATTTCCTAACATTAAATCTGTTCAAAACATTTGTTTGTTAAAAGACAAAAGTATATGGATATGTACCAGCGATGGTGTTGTAATTTTCAACGAAAAAGGTGAATTATCAAATAACAATGTGTTGTTAAAAGGAAAGAATGTTTCTTATGCTTTTTTAGATTCAAAAAACAACTATTGGGTAGCAACTTTAAACGAAGGACTTTTTATGATCAGTGATTTTAATATCCAATCATTTGAATTTTATAACGACAATCATCAGTTAAATGGTATCTCATGTTTAACTGTTTTTCAAAATAATTTATTAGTTGGTACTCAAAATGGAAAAATCATTCAATTCAATCAAAACAATGAATACCGTGAATTTGATTTAAGTTTTAATAGAAGCATTTACAACATCTCTAACATTGATAATCAATCTGTACTTATCAATCAAATGATTTTCAATTCAAAATTTAAACCATTAAATATTACATACAACCTCAGTGCAGCCAAAGATTTTATTCAATTAGATAATTATTACATTGTTTCTAATAATTCAGGATTAAGGATATTAGATAAAAACAATTTATTTAACAATAAGATTGAAAATGACAATGTCACTCTGAACATTGAAATTAGAGATGAAAATAACAAAATAATAAGCAATTCTGTTAAGTTATTTAATCGTGTAATCATTGAAGGCAGGGCTGATAAACTATACATGGATAGTAAAAAGCGCATTTGGATTAATTCAAGTTCAGGAATTTATTGTTTAATGCTTAAAAACAATACCCTTGTTAAATATGAGTTTTCATACAATAAAAATGCTTTAGCCCTTGATTTTACAGAAGACAATAAAGGATTGATTTACCTGGCTATTGCCAACGAAGGAATAGTAATTATCAGTGAAAATGGTATCATTAAAAAATACACAATGAAAGACGGTTTATTGAATTCTAATGCCCGTAAAATCTTATGGAAAAATAATCGTTTATGGATAGCTACTGCTAATGGGTTAAACAGCATCAATACCCTCGATAACAAAGTGTACGACATAAGAATTGCCGATGGTATCATGTCAAACGATATTCAAGACATTTGTTGGTATAACAACAAAATTTGGATAGCCACTTTTAAAGGTTTAAGCAGTATAAATGACAATTTTATTCCTTCAAACCCCTTCCCTCCTTCCATATCTTTATTAAAAACTGAGGTGAATGGAATTGCATTTTCAAGTCTTACAAATGAATTTAAATACAATCAAAACAATTTAGGGTTTTATTTTGAAGGTATTAACTACAAAAGCAGACAACTAATGTTTTACAAATACAGGTTAATTGGTTTGTCTGACAATTGGATTAGCCTGTCTGGCAATAACAATTACATTTTATTTCAAGGACTTGAACCCGATAATTACAAATTAGAAATAATTGCATACAACGACAAAGGATTGGCAAGTAAACCTCTTGAATATTCTTTTAAAATCACTAAACCCATTTGGTTAAAATCTTGGTTTTGGATTGCAGTACTTATTGGTGTTTTGTTGTTAATAGCCTTGTATATTCGAAATTTACAAATACAAAACAACAAAAAAATTCAATTAGAAAATGATTTGAGAATAAGTCAATTGACCTCATTAAAAGCTCAGATGAATCCACATTTCATGTTCAATGCCTTAAATTCAATTCAGGATTTTATATTGTTAAATGATAAAAAAAGTGCCAACATGTATTTGGGAAAATTCAGTGATTTAATGAGGTTAATTTTAGACATGAGCAACCAATTACATGTTCTTTTATCTCACGAATTTAAAGCTTTAAAATTGTATTTAGAACTTGAGTCTTTGCGTTTTGAAGATTCATTTTCTTATGAAATAATAGACGATAAAAATTTAGATCCTTCCGAATGGAAAATTCCTTCCATGATTATTCAGCCATTTGTTGAAAATGCCATTAAACATGGGCTATTACATAAAAGAGGTGAACGCAAACTGTGGGTTTATTTTGACAAAAAAGAAAATGAAAATACAATAAAAGTAGTGATAAAAGACAACGGTATAGGAAGAAAAGCTGCTGAACAAATTAATTTAAGCAAAAGCAATAGACATCAATCTTTTGCTACTGGCGCTACAGAACGAAGACTCAATTTATTAAATCAAAACATCGATAACAACATCGAAATTACATACGAAGACATGCTGGATACTAATCAAATTGTATCTGGAACCAGTGTCACAATTAACATCCCTTTAATCCCTAATACCAATACCGAAAAATGACCTTAAAAGCCATCATCATTGAAGATGAACTAAAAGCCCGAAGAATTTTATCCACTTTAATTGAAGAACATTGTACAGATATTGAAATTATAGATGCTGTAGAAAATATACCTAATGGAGTAAAAGCCATCATAAAACACCAACCTGATTTAGTTTTTTTAGACATTGAATTGCCTGGTTACAGCGGTTTTGAGTTGGTAGATTTTATTGAAGACATTAATTTTGACATCATTTTTACTACTGCATACAGTGAATATGCTCTCAAGGCTTTTCAAATGTCGGCCATAGATTACTTATTAAAACCGATACAAATTGAACAATTAGTTTCTGCTGTTGAAAAAGCTAAAAAACGCAAAGGTTTTTTTATGAATGAAAAACTAAAAGCACTCAAAGAAAATATGAGTGAAAATAGCAATAAACGAATTGCTTTGCCAACAGCCGAAGGGTTTTTATTTGTAGAACAGAATGAAATCATATACATGGAAGCTGATAATACATACACCACCATCTATTTTACCAATGGAAATAAAATTGTTGTCAGCAGAAGTTTAGGCGAATTTGTAGAGTTAATTAATTCTCCTGATTTTTATAAGCCGCATCGCTCCTATTACATCAATTTAAACCACATTCGTGAATATAAAAAACAAGATGGAGGACATTTAATCATGGACAATGGAGATACCGTTTATATAGCTAGAGACAAGAAAAATGATTTTTTAAATCTACTACAAAACCGAGGTTTGTAAAAAACACAGAATAAATGTAGATTTGTGACCAAGTATTTACATTATGTCAGAAAATATTTTAGTTATTGGCGCCTGTGGACAATTGGGAACAGAACTAGTAGAAGAGCTCAGAAAAATTTATGGGGACAGCCACGTTATTGCTAGCGATATTCGCAAAAGCAATGAAGCCATTTTCGAAACAGGTCCATTTGAAAACTTAGATGTTTTAGACAAAAATAATTTGGGCAATATATTAACTCAATACAAACCTACTCAAATATATCATTTAGCAGCTCTTTTAAGCGCTACAGCAGAGGCAAAACCTAAATTAGGTTGGACTCTCAATATGGATGGTTTATTTAACGTATTAGACGCTGCAATTGATTTTAACGTAGCTAAAGTATATTGGCCAAGTTCCATTGCAGTATTTGGACCTAATACACCAGCAAACAACACTCCTCAAAATTGTGTAATGGACCCAAATACCATTTATGGTATCAGTAAATTAGCCGGTGAACGCTATTGCGAGTACTATTTTCAAAAGCGAGGTGTAGATGTTCGCAGCTTGAGATATCCTGGATTAATTGGATACAAAAGTGAGCCAGGTGGTGGTACTACAGATTATGCTGTTAGTATTTATCACGATGCATTAAAGACAAGAAAACACAATTGTTTTTTATCTGAAAATACAGAATTGCCTATGTTGTATATGCCCGATGCTCTTAAAGCTACTTTAGACATCATGCATGCTCCTAGCGATAAAGTAAAAATTAGAAGCAGTTATAATTTATCAGGCATGAGTTTTTCACCAAAACAAATCACTGAATCCATTCAAAAATTTATACCAAATTTTACAAGCGAATACAATCCTGATAGAAGACAAGCCATTGCAGATAGTTGGCCAAACAGCATAGATGATTCTGAAGCTCGTAACGATTGGGGATGGAGCCCTTCTTACGATTTAGATGCCATGACCAAAGACATGTTACACAACTTGAATAAAGTATATGGTAACGCCCTAAATATTTAAAATTAGCCTAAGGCTTTTTTTAATCATTGGAAATTTTAAAAAACATTCATTATACGCATGAAATTAGTAAATAAAATTAACTCCAAAGAATTAAAAAAGAAAATTCAAGAGAGTAACGAACCACGAACCACAATTTCCTTTTACAAATACCATCATTTGGAAGATGTAAAACAATTCAGAGACGATTTATTTGTCAAACTTGATACACTTGGAGTATTAGGTCGGATTTATGTTGCAGACGAAGGAATAAATGCTCAAATTTCAGTACCTTCCAATCGTTTTGATGAATTCAAAAACACCATTTATTCTTTTCCTTTTATGAATGGCATTAGATTGAATATTGCTGTAGATGACAATGGAAAATCTTTTTTTAAACTCGCCATTAAAATCCGACAAAAAATCGTAGCTGATGGCATCAATGACCCATCTTTTGATGTCACTAAAATTGGTAAACATTTGAATGCAAAAGATTTTAATGATGTATTAGAAAAACAAGACATTACTGTTGTTGACATGCGCAATCATTATGAAAGCGAAGTTGGTCACTTTGAAAATGCTATTCTTCCAGATGTTGATACTTTTAGAGAACAACTTCCCTATGTAGTTGAATTATTAAAAGATAAAAAAGACAAACCTTTAGCCATGTATTGCACAGGCGGAATACGTTGTGAAAAAGCCTCTGCTTATATGATACATCATGGTTTTACTGAAGTATATCAACTTGAAGGGGGCATCATTCAATATGCTCAACAAATTAAAAAAGAAAATTTAACAACTAAATTCAAGGGTAAAAATTTTGTATTTGATGAGCGATTAAGTGAAAAAATATCTGATGACATCATTTCCGAATGTCATCAATGTGGTAAACCATTTGATGTGCATACAAATTGTGCTAATGTTGCTTGCAATTTATTGTTCATTCAATGTGATGATTGTAAAACTAAATACCATAATTGCTGTGGTGATGATTGTAAAGAAATAGCGTCTTTACCCGAAGAAAAACAAAAAGAATTAAGACAAGGTAAAAGTGTTGGAAGATTAGTGTATCACAAGGGACGTAAATTAAAAAAAACAACAGCTAATTAAACACCAAATTGATTTAAAAATCTCAAATCATTTTCGAACATTTGTCTGATGTCTTTAATGCCATAATGTAACATGGTAATTCTATCTATACCCATTCCAAAAGCATAACCTGAGTATTCTTCGGGGTCTATTCCGCAGTTTTTTAATACATTTGGATCTACCATACCACAACCCAATATTTCAAGCCATCCGGTGCCTTTTGTTAATCTGTAATCCTGTTCAGTTTCAGTACCTAAATAAATATCCATTTCAGCACTCGGTTCTGTAAATGGAAAATAAGAGGGTCTAAATCTGATTTCTCTTTCACCAAAAAATTTGGAGACAAAATAATACAATGTTTGTTTTAAATCTGCAAAATTCACATGTTTATCAATATACAATCCTTCTATTTGATGAAAAAAACAATTTGATCGCGCTGAAACATCCTCATTTCTATATACTCTACCTGGCATCAACGCTCTTATTGGCGGTTTTTGTTTTTCCATTAACCTAACTTGAACACTGCTTGTATGAGTTCTTAATGCAAATTTATCTTTGGATTCACTTTTGATAAAAAATGTATCTTGCATGTCCCTTGCAGGGTGATTTTCTTCGAAATTTAATGCTGAAAAATTATGCCAATTATCTTCTATTTCTGGTCCTTCTTCTACTACAAAACCAATACTTTCAAACACATCTAATATTTTGTTTTTTACCTGAGTAATTGGGTGTTTTGAACCTAATTGATAAGCATTTACTGGTAATGATAAATCTTGCTGAACTTCATTTAAACTGTTATTTTCTTCAAATTTTAATTTGTGTTCTTTGTACTTATTTTCAACGTACTGTCTAATTAAATTTAAATTTTTTCCAATTTCTTTTTTTTGCTCACCACTTATGGTTTTAAACTCATCAAATAATTCGTTTAATTCACTTTTTTTTGTTAAGAATAGCAACCTAAAATCTTCAAGATTTTTTTGATTATCAATTTTAAATTGATTTACCTTTTCTTTGATCGATTCAATTTTACTATTCATTCCACAAAAGTATTATTTTATTTTTTTAAATTAACCTAAAGCTACAAACAATAAATAATAAAACTAATTTATAAATTAAATTAATAGTAATAATATAATGCTGTGGATTTGTATATAACTTAGTCAATATTTTGAGTTAT
>CAYVDH010000072.1:0-16908 GCA_964450355.1 uncultured Flavobacteriaceae bacterium | reverse complement strand
TGCAAACTTTAAGTCAAACGATGAATTGGGGAACTGTAATTTTGAGTCAAGGCGGAGGAATTATTACCATTCCTGATAGCAGCGAATTAAATGAATTACAAACAATAAGACGCAATGGAGATTCTATCATTTTAAATAAAAATGGCAACTATGTATTGGTAAACGATGATACCACATTAAATTGGAGAATAAGGGGTAATGCTGGCACTAATCAAAATACAAATTTTATAGGAACTACAGATGCTCAATCATTAAATTTTAGAGTAAACAACATTAAATCAGGAATCATAGATTCTTCGCTTCACAACACTACTTTGGGCTACAAATCATACCACAGTCAAACAAGTGGTTTTGAAAACACATACATTGGGTCAAGAGTTGGTCAATCATCAAATAGCGGATTTATGAATACTGGCGTTGGCGCACTTTCCCTAAGGTCATTAACCATTGGAAACAACAACGTTGCTATTGGGGATTCGGCAGGAACAAGGATAACAAGTTCATCTAATAATACCATTATAGGTGCTAGTGCTGGTACAAGATTAACTACCACTGGCAATCAAACATTTATAGGCTATTTTGCTGGAAACAACAATACCACAGGAACTCAAAATAATTTTATTGGTGCTAACTCAGCCTATTTTAACATCAGAGGTTCAAACAATATAAGCATAGGCGCGAGTTCATTTTATAACAACACTTCAGGTAGTCAAAACATTGCCATGGGTAATTTTGCTTTGTATAGTCAATCATTTACAAATGCAAATACGGCATATAACTCTAATAATTTGGCTATAGGATTTCAGTCACTATATTCAAATGCACCTACAGCTAGAGGAAATGGATACAACAACAAAGCCATTGGAAATCAAAGTTTGTATTTTAATACTACAGGTAGTAACAATTTAGCAATTGGTGACAGTTCAATATATTCCAACAGCACTTCATGGTATTTAACTGGTATTGGAAACAATACTTTAAAAAACAACTCTAGTGGCAAAAAAAATACAGCGATAGGTTATAATGCCTTAGTGAACAATAATACTGGATCTAATAATTTAGCTATTGGTACTTTTTCTTTAAGTACAAACTCTAGCGGCTATCAAAATACTGGTATAGGTGATAGCACCTTGTTTAACAATACAACTGGGATAAAAAATACTGGAATTGGATTGTTTTCATTAAGGGCAAATACTACTGGCAGTAACAATGTAGGTATAGGTGTTTATACCTTGCAAAATAACACAACTGGAATAGAAAATGTAGGAGTTGGAAACAACACCTTACGAAGCAATACTACAGCTACAAGAAATGTTGCTGTAGGTCATAATTCACTAGCTGCTAATACAACAGGTGGTGAAAATACTGGTGTAGGTTACATATCACTTCAAAACAATACAACAGGTAGTCAAAATACCGCCATAGGAAATTTTGCAATGAGTGGTAATTCAACTGGAAGTAATAATGTGGCTATTGGTTACGTTGCAATGAGTGGAAATACAACAGGAGGAACTAACATTGCCATTGGTTCCAATGTATTTCAAGGAAATACCTCTGGTAGCCAAAACATTGCCCTTGGAAATTTTGCATTAGGAGCAAACACCACAGCCTCTAACAACATCGCTATTGGCACGAATTCCGTTAGACAAAACACAACTGGAACAATCAATATTGGAATTGGTCGAAATGCATTATTTTCAAATACAACTGGAAATTTTTTGATAGCAATTGGTGATTCAAGCATGTTTTATAACACCAGTAATTACAACATTGCCATTGGTGCAAGTGCCATGGTTAGAAACACCACTGGATTATACAATTTAGCAATTGGTAGTTTTTCAATGAATAGAAATACAACAGGATTTTTTAATTTAAGTATGGGAGATTCAGCTTTATTTACAAACACAACTGGTAATTCAAATTTAACTATTGGTAAAGCTTCCATGAAACAAAATACTACTGGAGCTAGAAATCAAGTGTATGGTGTAAACTCAATGTATAAAAACACGACTGGTTCTAATAATACTTCTGTAGGTTATCAAACATTGTACAACAATACTACAGGTAATTTTAACAATAGTATAGGTTACCAATCATTATATAACAATACAACTGCATATTCTAATATTGCTATTGGAACACATTCTTTATTCAGAAATACAACAAAAAATAATTTAATAGCTATAGGTGACAGCGCTTTATACAACAATGGCACTGGCGCAAGTACATCCATTGATGGAATGGGACATACTGCAGTAGGTTCCAAAGTTCTTTATAATAACACTACAGGATATTACAATACTGCTTATGGCAACAATGTTTTATTTGCCAATACCACTGGGTACTCAAATACTGCAAGTGGATACAATTCCATGTTGAGCAACACTACAGGAAATTTAAATTCGGCTTATGGAGCTTATTCACTTAGAGCAAATACCACAGGCGTAAGAAATGCTGGAAATGGAAATGCAGCATTATTTTCAAATACTACAGGATCATACAACACTGCAATGGGTTCAAATACACTTGTTTCAAATACTACAGGTAATTCTAATGTAGCTGTGGGAATTTATTCATTGTTTCAAAATTCAACAGGATCAAATTTAATTGCTGTAGGCGATAGTGCTATGTACAATAACTTAGTGAATAACAATATGGCTATTGGTTCAAAAGCCTTGTTCAACAATACCTATTCTGAGAGAAATACTGCTATAGGTTATAATGCGATGTTCTCTCAAAGCTTTAGCAACTCAAATGTTTCCTATGCCTCAGACAATGTAGCAGTAGGTTACAGAGCTTTGTACTCTAATAATCCTACAAATGCAACAAATGGAAATAAAAATTTAGCATTTGGAAATTTTGCAGCATACAGAAATACTTATGGTCAAATCAATATTGCCATTGGCGACTCTGCTTTATACAGCAACGACAGTTTAAGCAGGAACATAGCTATAGGTTATAGAGCTCTAAAAAATTACCGAAATACCAATTCAATTACAAAAGTAGCAAACACCTTTAACATCGCTATTGGAAACGATGCGATGTACAATGCAACAAGAACCAATTTAACTCAATCTGGAACAAACAACATAGCTATTGGAAACGCTAGCTTAGCAAACAACAATGTACCTCGAAGAGTGGTAGCTATTGGTGATAGTGCAGCTTATTATCAAACTTATGAAGTAGTAGCAATCGGATATAAAGCTGGTATGGCTCGAGGTGACCAGTCGGTATATGTTGGACAAGAAGTAAATGGAGGAAATTACACTGTAGGAGTAGGTTTTAATGCTTTAAAAACTAATACTGGTTCTAGCAATGTAGGAATTGGAATCAATTCTTTTGGAAACATTGTGAACAACAATTACAACACTGGATTGGGTGCAAACACAGGTTACGGTTATTCCAATTTAGACAGTTGTACTTTTATAGGTAATTCTGCCAATACCAATACAAATGGCATTAGGAACTCCATGGCTTTAGGATATGAATCTGTAGTAACAGCAAGCAATCAAGTAAGGATAGGAAATTCACAAATCAGCTCAATTGGAGGGTTTGCAAACTGGACCAATGTATCAGATAGAAGATTAAAAAACAACATAACACCTTATACCCTAGGTTTGGAATTCATTACCAAATTAAACCCTGTTCAATATCAATTAAACAATCAACCGGGCAATGTGCAACAAGGTTTTATTGCTCAAGAAGTAGATTCATTGGCTATCAGTTTAAATACCAATTTCAGTGGTATAGATAAACCAGGAAATTCTTCGAGTTATTATGGATTGAGATATAGCACTTTTGTTATTCCATTGGTAAATGCTGTAAAACAACAACAAACCATGATAGATGAACAAAATGCAAAAATTGAAAGCCAAAAACAAGAACTAGAGATGTTAAAACAAAAATTAATTTTAATTGAATCAAAAATTGAAAAGAATTAAATCAAAGATTATCTTTGAAACCAAATATGAGTGATTATTTTTCGCATCCCACTGCCTGCATAGACGAAGGCTGTAAAATTTCTAATGGAGTTAAAATTTGGCATTTTAGCCACATAATGCCTAATTGTGAAATTGGAGAAAATTGTAATATTGGACAAAATGTTGTCATTTCACCAGAAGTAGTTTTAGGTAAAAATGTAAAAATTCAGAACAATGTATCCATATACACAGGTGTCATTTGCGAAGATGATGTTTTTTTAGGTCCTAGCATGGTTTTTACCAATGTCATCAACCCTAGAAGTGCAGTAAACAGAAGAAATGAATACTCCAAAACTATAGTTGGTAAAGGCGCTAGTATAGGTGCAAATGCCACCATAGTATGCGGACATAATATTGGTAAATATGCATTTATTGGAGCTGGAGCAGTAGTCACAAAACACATTCCAGATTATGCATTGGTAATAGGTAATCCTGCTAGACAAACTGGATGGATGAGTGAATATGGACACAAATTAAAATTCAATTCAGATGGTATCGCCATTTGCCCTGAATCAAAACAAACGTATGAATTAAAAGAGGGAAAAGTAAATAGAATTTCATGAAAAAAAAGATACTTGTTACTGGAGGATTAGGTTACATTGGTTCGCATACCATAGTAGAATTAATAAATGAAGGCTACCACCCTATCATAGTTGATAATTTAAGTAATTCATATATTTCTGTTTTAGATGGAATAAAAAAAATTGTTAATAATGATATTGATTTCCATGAGTTAGATGTAAAAAATTCTTCAGCTCTTGATTCAATATTTTCAAACAATAAAATTGATGCAGTAATTCATTTTGCAGCTTATAAAGCTGTAGGTGAATCTGTAAAAGAACCCCTAAAATATTACGACAATAACATAGGAGGTCTTATAACTTTGTTACAAGTAATGCAAAAACACCAATGCAATCAAATTGTTTTCAGTTCATCATGTACTGTATACGGACAACCAGATAAACTTCCAGTAACTGAAAATGAATCCATAAAAAAAGCCAATTCTCCTTATGGGAATACCAAACAAATAGGTGAAGAAATATTAGAAGAAAATATTTGGCTTAAAACCATTTCACTAAGATACTTTAATCCTATTGGTGCTCATCAAAGTGCATTGATAGGTGAATTACCCATTGGAATTCCAAACAACTTGGTCCCTTACATCACTCAAACTGCGGCTGGTATTAGAGAAGCTTTAACTATATTTGGAAATACATATAACACTCCTGATGGCACTTGTATCCGTGACTATATTCATGTTGTCGATCTTGCTAAAGCTCATGTGAAAGCGATTAATTTTTTTAATCAAACTTTTCAATTCGAAACATTTAATATAGGAACAGGAAATGGTTATTCTGTTAAAGAAATTGTAGATTCTTTTGAAAAAGTAAACAATATAAAATTAAATATTATATGGGGTGATAAAAGAGAAGGTGATGTGGAACAAGTATGGGCAGATGCAAGAAAATCTAATGATATACTTGGGTGGAAAGCAGAATTGAACTTAGATGACATGCTTTCAAGTTCGTGGCAATGGCAGAAAAAGTTAAGTGAATCTAATTCACAATAAATTGACCTGTATACATTTGTTCATTCATGATTTGGTAATAATATATTCCTGAATTGAGTGAACCTGTATTGAGTTCAATGGCTTTTTCTTGACTTTCAATGTTCATCACTTTTTTACCTTGTAAATCAAATACATTTATTATTGTAGTATTGACTTGCATTTTGTCTAAAACAAAATAAATAGATTCTATACAAGGATTTGGGAAAACATGAACATTGCCTTTTACTGCTTTAAATATTTTTATTTTAACCACGTTGGGCAAAAGAAAATTACCAAGTTGAATTTTATAATATAAAGTAGTGTTGTACTCTGAGTTTTCATCGGTATAATGGTATGTTTTTGATTCTGTTGAACTGCCACAAACACCAGGAATTTTTCCTACTTGAGTATAATTGATTGAATCTGTTGAGCGCAATATAATTATGCCATCACAAGTACTTCCTTGAGAAATTGTTAGTGTTAAAAAAGCTTGATTATTAAGTTCATATATTTCAAAATGATCAATATTTTGGGCTTTTAAAAGACCATTAAAGAAAAAATAAATTAAGAATAAATTTTTTAGCATTAAATTATATTATTTCAAATTTAAATTATTTTACATAATTTTACAACACTATTTAAATTAAATGAACTTTAAATTTACTCTTTTAATTTTATTGATTTTCACTTGCAGACTTGCAAATGCAGACACCACCAATCAATCAACCATGGCAATTAAAGGAATTGATTTTAGATATGGATTTGGCAATCATAAAATGTCTCAAGTAAATGAACAATTTATATTAAAAAATCTCACTTTAGATAACAACAATTTCCTTCCTTACAACCAAGGTAAAATTAAAATAGAAAATCAAAGACTACACGATTTATATTTAGGATTAAGCATCGCTTCAAAAGCACAATTATTAAAAGATTTTTTTACCAAAAGGGAATTGAGAATTGGAATTAATTACACCTTTAAAAATGCCAATTTAAACAATGTATGTACTTGGGATTCAGTAATGCATAACAATTACATTTACGATGGCACTTTTACCTATAAATACAGGTACTCAAAGCAACAAATCAATGCTTCTTACATATTTAATTCCAAAGTATTTAAATCCTATTTCGCCTTTTACACTGGCATAGGAGCTTGTTTTTCAATAAATACTTGGCGAGTTCTCAAAAGCGACCAATCAGCAAATTATATTTACAGCAAAACAAACCCAACTACAAGAGTGAGTCAAAGCTATAGTAGTTCATTGCCATTATTAGACTTTTCAAACAACAGTGTTAGTGTTTATGTCCCAATAGGTCTCAAATACAATTTTAGCTGCGATTTAAATTTGTTTTTAGAAGACAATATAGGTTTGCATTATCACACAAAATTTGAAGAAAGCCAACGCACTTTAATTTATAATTATTTATGTGTAGGATTTAGGTATAAAATACTTACAGATGGCAACACTTCAAATACCGACAAACTCAAGGTGTATTGGTAATCGATTTTTCTTTTTCAATGATAGAAATTGTAGCTCCAACTACTGCATTGATGGGAGCAAAAACAATTCCTACAACAGGTATCATATCAAATACAGAATACATCATCCCATTGCCTAGTGCAATTCCTTTGTTTTTCCTTACAAATTGAACACTATTGGAAATGGAATATTTTCTTCTTTCTGATGTGTAATCCATCATACTAAAACCATAAAAATAAGAACTAATTAACCATAAAACAGGTACAAGCAATATGGCTAGTGGTCCTGCAAAAAAAGACGACAAAGTTAGTATGGCAATTAAAAACAACTCTATTGTCAAATTGCGGAGAGCAATTAACACTCCTCTGAAAACATCTTTAATCAACTGAAACAAGTCAAATGGATATTGTTTTCCAGTTAATTTTTCATCTACTTTTTCACTTAAAAATGCAAAAACTGGTGAAAGTAAAATTAAAATCACATATTTAGAAAATTTAGTGGTTAACATGAAACTGATAAGCCAAGTTAAAACCATCGCAATTTTTTTAATGGAAAAAAAACTTAAAAAAGACCAAAATCCCTCTATTTTTTTGTCAATAGGTGTTAAATAGTCATTAAATACATGTTGTAATAAATATTCCGAAAAAAACTTGATGGAACTAATCAACAGCAAATAGTACACAACACACAAAATGATTGGGTATATATAATAATGCATTAATTGGTGTTTCCTTAAAAAGGAAGTTGCACTAAAAAAATGTTTTATAGACTGAATTGTTTGATCTATCACTTTCCAAAAATATGAAAAAAATAAATGAACATCTTATTATCTCTATAAAAATGTTTTATTTTGTGATGTAAATGAAAAGAAAAATCACCATAATGAGTAGATACCACGGTTATGGTGATGCCATATTAGTAAATACCATAGCTTGGCATTATGGAGAAAAACACCAAACTAAAGTTTTAGTAGGAACAAACCACCCAATTATCTTTCAAAACAATCCTTGGGTGAAAATATTTCCATCTAAAAATGAAAAGACATTGTATAGATATGCCAGAATATTAAGGATTTTAGGCTATGATGTCACTCATTTTACCATGCAATATCTTGACCTAAAAGAAAGCAATTTAAGTTTGTTAAATTTACTTGCATACAAATGTGGTTTAACACCTCAACAACCCCTTCAACCTTTGATTTTTTTTCAAAATAAAATCATAAAACAACAATGGAACAACAAATCTAAACCATGGATTGCTATACAGAGTAGTGGTAGAAAAGATTGGACTGATAATAGAAATTGGATGCCAGAATACTATTTAAAATTAAGTCAATTTTTAAAGCCTAATTTTAACATTGTGCATGTAGGTTATCCATTGGATCCTGCCATCGATTGCCACTTAGACTTAAGAGGTAAGACAAATGTCATGGATGTTTTTTCAATAGTATCCTCAGTGAATTTATTCATAGGACAAGTAGGTTTTTTAATGCATGCAGCTGAGTCAGTAGGATGTTCCTCAGTAATTATTTATGGTGGATTTGAATGGCCTGAATTTCATCAATATCAAAAGCAAATTCCAATTAAAAGCCAGATTGAATGTGCACCTTGCTTTAATTTAAATTGTCCATTTGAAAAAAAGTGTATGAAAGAGATTACTGTTGAGCAGGTGTTGAATTCTGTTCAGGCTTTTTTTGCATCGAAGCAACATCACTCATCAATTGTTTAAAATTAGCTATAACATACCACAAAAGAGTTAGAACTAAACCTATTATCACACCAATGATAGAGCCAATGGTGATGTTTTTTGAGGTTGGTTTTTTATTGAATTGCAACGGAAATCTAATGTCATCGACTATCTGAAGCATGGGAGTTTCTTTTGCAACGCTCATTTTTGCTGTTTCTAAATTCACAATGGCTTCAGAATACAATTTCGAAATGATTTCTACATTTCTTTTTTGTCTTATTTCTGGCACTTTGGTTGTAGATAAAATACCTAACATGTTATTATCGGCACTCGAAGCAACTGCATAATCTTTTCCCGCTAGAACTGAACTCAATGAGTCTGTTCTTTTTTGAGCATATTTAAGAACAGTTAATGCTCTTTGCGTTCTTTTTAACTTGTAGTAATCAGAAATGGATTCCAAATGTGTTTCTAAAAACAACTTGGTAAACCTATCATTAGGCGCTTTAAAAGTTAAATCAAACAAACCTGATTCACGCATGGTTGAATTGTATCTATTTTTAAGTTCAAATGCAGTATTAGCAATGTAGGTATCTATTTCATCACTATCACCTATATGGTAATTTTTATCTAATTTTCTAAAATTAGAAGAGTTGTAAGTTTTAGCCATCATTTCTGCATAATGATTAATTAAAATGTCTGTTTTTCCATTTAATTTTACTTCATAAAACAAGGTGTGTTCAAATAATTTTCTAGAATCAAGCAATTCTTTTAATATCACTTTGTTGTTACTTGCGTTTTGATTTACCAAACCCAATTGAGAAGCTAAATTAAAAGACCCTGCACTGTTTCCCAATTCTTCTTCTGCCAACATAAAAGACAATGCAGCAGAGTAGTTCTCCTCAAATTCTTGTGCTTTTTGATAAAACAAATAAATGAATATGGCAATAACAATGAATAGAACATAAATTCTTTTCAGCAAAAACTTGAAAAATTGGTTTAAATGCCTAAAAATAATTTGATTGTTGCTCATTGTTTATATTATCTGGTTAAGTTTCGGATAGTGGCTATTACAGTTGCAATTGCAAGGGCTCTAAATAATGTTTTATCAAAAGATTCTCCTAAATTGATTTTTTTCCTTGGAGTATCAGATCTGTCAGGTACTTCAACGATTGAACCTGGTTTTAGTTTAGGATATTTGATAAATAAAATGTAATGTCTGGCTCTTTTTCTAGAACCATCAGCATACAATACTGTTGTTTTTCTTCTAATTGCAGTTCGTTCAAAACCACCTGCAAAATTTTTAATGTAATATTTTGCTCTTTTTCCCTTTTTAAAATAAGTAGTTACTCCAATTTCTTTATCAGGAATTCTTAAATTACCTTTTATTTGGACCGTATTAATTTGCTTAGGAATATATATTTCATCACCATTTAACATCTCATAGTTGTAATTTGATTTTTCTTTTTTAATTGCTTTAGATAAATTTAGGATAATTCTGGTTGTTTTACCAGTTTTCAAAACTCTATTAAAAGTTGTTCCGTGTAAAAAAGCTGTAGTTCTTAACCCACCTGCTCGTTTAATGACATCAGAAATTTTTTCATTTTCATGAATCAAAACATATTGACCTGGGTACATAACTTCACCTGTTATATTAACAATTCTTATTGGTCTTGCATTAGGATTTCTTCTAACAAAAATCATGTCTCCGGGGAAAATTAGAAAGTTTTTTGCACTTTCATCTAATTCAAAGTTTTTTAATACTCCTATATTCAACAACTTAGGGATTATTGGACTATTTATATTTTCTTTATCAGGTTCTATCGTTCTAATAATTTCAATTATTGCATTTTCAGCATTAAAAGTAAAACCTTCTGATTCAAAAATTAATTGTTGAAGCGTCATATTTGATTTATATGCTCTTGATCCAGTTTTTCTTACTTCACCAAAAATTGTAATTTCAAATTTATTTAAAAAAACTTTTTGATCAAATATCGTAATTTCATCTCTTGGTTCTAATTCAAAATTAGCACTTGAATTTGGGTTATTTATAGCACTTTGAATGTCAATAAATTGCTGAGTAGAGACACCAAAAACATCTGTTCTTACCAATATTGCTCTATCTCTAATAGCTGATTCAGTAAATCCTCTAGTTAAATTAAAATAATCAAGTAATTTTAAACCTTTTGTATAGTTAAATGATATAGGTTCTCTAACTCCACCTTTTATAGAAACATTATAAGTTTCAAATACATTTATCTTCTTAAATATCAATATATTATCTTGAGGTTGTAATTTAATATCATGTACTGGATTTTCTTTAAGAGCCTCACCTAATAAAAAAGGGATAGTAATTTTTTGTAAATTTTCATTTGTTCTTACAATATATGCGTACTCTAGTGAGGTTTTAATTAAAATTCCATTTGCTCTTTTTATAAGAGAAGATATAGTTTCATTAGGATTTATAGAATACTTTCCAGGTATATTTACTTCTCCTAACAATGTAATCAAAGAATTATCATTATCAACGATGGTTTTCACTTCAAATTCATCTCCATTTTTGACAATAAAATCTTTTTTCATAAGCATTAAAGAATCGTAATTTATGCTCTGAGTGAAATAAGAATTATTGTCAATTCTTTTTAAAAGTAAATTTTTTGTGTAGGCAGTGATGGTAGTTCCAGCAGCGTATTTAAATAAACTATTCAAATTTTCTTTGAATTTTAATTCATATGTTGTTGGTCTTTTTACACCTCCTGAAATGCTTGCTATTTTTTGAATGGTAGGCACTATGATAAAATCATTGTTTTGTAAATAAATTTCTCTGCTGGTTTCAGGATTAAAAATGTATTCATACACATCCAAGCTGTCAATAATTTTACCTTCTCTTTTGATGTAAATGCTTCTTACTGAACCAATGTCTGTTGGGCCACCTACACTCGATAAAATATTGAATACAGAATTAGAAGCTAAAACATTAAAAGTTCCTGGTTTAAATACTTCACCTGTGATGTTGACATTAATTTTTCTAACACCCACAACTGTCATTTGAAAATTCGATGAATTCATGTTGGCAAAACTTCTGAATTTACTCATTAAAATTTCTCGAGCTTGAGCAACAGTTTTTCCTTTCACATTGGCTTTAACTAAATTTGAAAAAGCAACATACCCCAAATTATCTACCATGGCATCTTTGTTAAAAGAAGCACTTCCCCATATCGAAACATTGAGTTTATCTCCCACTCCTATCACATAATTTTCATCTGCTATAACATCTGTTGCTTTTGAATAAAATTTAAAGTTAGTTCCTCTAAAAAAATGATGGCCAAATACACCTGAACTACCAGAAGGTATATTTTCTAACCTCACTAATTCCAATTCTTTTTCAAGCAATATTTGCTCTTTTTGTAAAATGATGTTTAGATTTTTACCTTTAATTAATAAGTTCTGACTGTCTATTGCTGTCTTATAAGTTTTGGCTCTTAATTCTTCTATTTCTTGTTCAAGTTGCAATCTTTTTTTCTCTAATTCTTGTTTTCTGTACTCTTCAGTTTCTGGCAATGGATTGTTTATCGTTGGAGAATCCGTTTGATTGTACTGTGTATTAGTATTCGTTGTTGAACTCGATGTTTTTGAAGTTGGGAATAACAAGTTCATTAAACCACCTCCTGTATTAGTTGGAACAGGCACGGGTTGAGCCTTAATCATTGATGTTAATAAGATAAATAATAAGCTTACACAAATTGATTTTGTTTTCATTTTTTATTTCTTAATTAAATTTAAAAGATAATCACCATATCCACTTTTTGTTAATGGTTTGGCTATCATTTCCAATTGGTTGTTGTCTATGTATTTCATTCTCCAAGCTACTTCTTCAATGCTTCCTATTTTCAAACCTTGTCTTTCTTCTATTACTTGTACAAATTGCCCTGCTTGCATCAAACTATTGAAAGTACCTGTATCTAACCAAGCTGTTCCTCTCTGTAAAATTCCCACTTTAAGTTGCCCCCTTTTCAAGTATTCTTTATTGACATCTGTAATTTCATACTCCCCTCTGGCTGATGGTTCTAAATTTTCTGCAATTTCTACTACTTGATTGTCATAAAAATACAATCCAGGCACAGCATAATTTGACTTTGGCAAACTTGGTTTTTCTTCTATGCTTAACACATTGAATGATTCATCAAATTCCACCACCCCATACCTTTCCGGATCGCTGACATGGTAAGCATATATCACTCCTCCTTCTGGATCATTATTCGCTTGCAATAATTGTTGTAATGATGCTCCAAAGAAAATATTATCCCCTAAAATCAATGCTACTTTATCGTTTCCAATAAACTGTTTTCCTATGACAAATGCTTGAGCAAGTCCATTAGGAACTGCTTGTTCCGCATATTGGAAATCGCAACCCAATTGTTTTCCATCGCCTAATAATTTCTTAAAATGTGGTAAATCATGAGGGGTTGAAATGATCAAAATCTCTCTAATTCCAGCCATCATCAAAGTTGACAATGGATAATAAATCATTGGTTTGTCGTACACTGGCATCATTTGTTTGCTTACTGCCAATGTCAGTGGATGTAATCTAGTACCACTACCTCCTGCTAATATTATTCCTTTCATTTTTTTATCTATTTGAATACATACTTTGGTAATAATTTTGATAATTACCAGTTGTTACATTTTTTAACCATTCCGAATTATTTAAATACCAATCTACAGTTTTTTCTAAGCCTTGCTCAAATGTAACTGATGGTTTCCAACCTAGCTCACTCATTAATTTTCCTGAATCTATGGCGTATCTAAAATCATGACCAGCTCTATCTGTTACATAAGTAATTAATTTTTCTGATTCCCCTAATTCTCTATTTAATTTATTATCCATGATAGAACATAAATGTTTGACTAAATCTATGTTTTTCCATTCATTATTTCCTCCTATGTTGTAAGTATCACCTACTTTACCTTGATGGTATATCATGTCTATAGCCAAAGCATGGTCTTCTACAAATAACCAATCCCTTACATTTTCGCCTTTACCATACACTGGCAATGGTTTATTATTTAAGATGTTATTGATCATCAAAGGAATTAATTTTTCTGGAAAATGATGTGAGCCATAATTGTTGCTGCAATTGGATAATTTAACTGGAATTTTATAAGTATGGTAGTAAGCCCTTACAAAATGATCGCTCGATGCTTTTGAAGCTGAATAAGGAGAGTTTGGACTATAAGGCGTAGTTTCTAAAAATTTTCCATGATCACCTAACTCCCCATATACTTCATCAGTACTTACATGATAAAACAATTTATCCTGAAAATTGTCTTTCCAAATTAATTTAGTCGCATTTAATAAATTAACAGTCCCTACCACATTTGTTAATACAAAATCAAGAGGATTAGTAATTGATCGGTCCACATGCGACTCTGCTGCTAAATGTATTACTCCATCAAATTGTTCTTTTTCAAACAATGAGGTTATAAATTCAGCATCTGTAATATCACCCTTGATAAAGGTATAATTGCTTGAATTTTCAATGTCTTTCAAATTCTCTAAATTCCCTGCATAAGTCAATTTATCTAAATTAAAAATTTGATATTGTGGGTAGTGTTTAACAAATCTTCTAACGACATGTGAGCCTATAAAACCTGCTCCTCCAGTGATGATTATTTTTTTACTCATTTTATTGTTCTACTTTTAAAATATTGACCTCATACACCAATGGCGAAAATGGTGGTATTATACCTTCTATGCCTTTAGCACCAAATCCCAAATCATAAGGCAATATAAAGGTGGCTTTTTCTCCTTGTTTCATTTTAGTTAACATTTCATACATTCCTATTGGTTGCAACAACTCTTTGTTCACAGTAACTACTTGTATGCTGCCTGAGGTATATGAATTAAAAAATTCGGTATTGTCAAACAATTTACCAATAAAATGGAACTTTACTTTGCTGTTTTCTACAATTTTTTTTGCGGTATCTCCTTGTATGGAGTGGAATTGATACCTCAATCCATTACTGGAATCTAATTTCATTTCTAGTCCATTTTTTTTGGTGTAAGCAATGATGTCTTCTATTTCTTTTTTCCATCTAGCTATTTTCTCAACATTGTCTAAACTGTCTTTTTGATAGGTAGTTAGTCTTTTTTCTAATTTGATGATGAATTTTAAATCAGTACCTTGTTTTACATAAGTAGGCAATGCCATTTCACCTCTTGTTTTATAGAAAAAAGAATCTGCATTGATTAAAAATTGTGCACTATCTCCTTCAGACATCATAGCAAATGCTTCCATGATATCACCATTTTTGTGAGTCGGCATTGTCAACATAATTCTTTCGGATAACGAATTGAAATTATTATAAATTACAGAATCTTCTGAGTTGGAAATGCTGTATCGGCATTGCAAATACTCTCCAACTATTGGCAAAGCTTTGTTGTTGGATCTTTTTAGAAATTGGTATCTCAATCCTGTATCGGTTTTTGAATATTTGTTACATGAGAACAAAATCATTGAAATTAAAATAAATATTAGGTTATTTCTCATCATCTAGTAATTGTTTTTGATATTGTTTTAAATTGTTTTTTATTTCTGAAATTGTTTCTTCAAAAGTCAATGTTGAACTTCCTCCAGCAGCATTAAAATGACCTCCTCCATTAAAGTGATTCATTGCAAATTGATTGGCTGGAAATGAACCCTTACTTCTGAAACTCATTTTAACCAATTTAGTTCTATCAATGACTAAAATAGCAAACTTAACACCTTCTATACTCAATCCATAATTGACCAAACCTTCAGTATCTCCAGTTTGTATTTTATATTTTTTTAATTCATCGCTATTAATGGTAATAATGGCTGTTCGGTATTCAGGTAAAACTTCAAGTTTCTGACTGATTGCATATCCAATAAATTTCACTCTATCTTCTGTAAAGCTATCGTATATTTTATCATGAATCCAAACATGGTCAATTCCATAATTCATTAAATTTGCTACTATTTGATGGGTATCTGCGCTGCAATTACTGAATCTAAAGGAGCCAGTATCGGTCATTATTCCAGTATATAGGCACGATGCAATGTCCTTATCTAATTGATTTTCTTGTTCAATATCATTTATCCATCTGTACACCAATTCACAGGTGCTACTTGCTTTGTCATCCCAATAAGTATAATCTTCAAAACCTTGTGGGTATTGGTGATGATCTATCAATATTTTTTTGGCATTAGCTTCAGCAACAATAACTCCGTATTCGTTTATTCTACTCAGATGATTAAAATCTAAACAAAAAATAAAATCAGCATTGTTTGTTATTTCTTCACATTTTTGTTCATTTCCTTCAAAAATAATGATGTCATTTGCCCCAACCATCCAGTGAAGGAAACCTGCAAAATCTGTTGGTGTTATCACTTTCACATTTAAATTCATTTTACTTAAAAACAAATACAATCCTAAAGAACTACCAATGGCGTCAGCATCAGGCTTGTGGTGAGTAGTAATGATGACATTAGCACCTTGGTGATTCTCCAATAATTCCTTAATATGTTTTGCAGCTGTTTCCAAAGTTATGTGAATAAAACGTGCAAAGATGCCATATTTAAAGATTATAATGGAAAAAATTTTCGCCCGAATAGTTGATTTTGTTCGATAAATGACAATTATTCTCTACATATTTCAATAATTATTACATAAAAAGGGGAAAAATTACTACCTTTGCAGCCCTAAAAATCAGAAATTTATTTATTTTATCATGACAAGCAATAGAACATTCACAATGATTAAACCTGATGCTGTTTCAAATGGACACATCGGAAATGTATTAAACGACATCACCTCAGCTGGATTTAAAATCATCAGCATGAAATATTTAAGATTAACTACAGAACAAGCTCAATCTTTTTATGGTATCCACAGAGAAAGACCTTTTTTTAATGATTTAGTCTCTTTTATGACCAGCGGCCCAATTGTAGCAGCTATTTTAGAAAAAGAAAATGCAGTGGAAGATTTCAGAAAATTGATAGGAGCTACAAATCCTGCCAATGCTGAAGAGGGAACTATTCGCAAAAAATATGCAGTAAGTATTGATGCAAATGCTATACATGGTAGCGATAGCAATGAAAACGCTGAAATTGAAAGCAATTTTTTCTTTTCTCAATTCGAAAGATTTTAATCTAATTTTAACTTATAAATTCATTTAAGGCTCAATAAT
>CAYVDH010000071.1:0-16947 GCA_964450355.1 uncultured Flavobacteriaceae bacterium | reverse complement strand
AGCATGAAATATACTTATATTTATTTTATGTTTTAAATTTTGCTATTTTTTTAAAAAATGAGTTATTTGCACCAAACAATTAAAAAATATAAATCATGTCAGACGTAGCAGCAAAAGTAAAGTCAATCATAGTTGACAAATTAGGAGTAGAAGAAAGTGAAGTAACTCCGGAAGCAAGCTTTACAAACGATTTAGGAGCAGATTCATTGGATACAGTAGAATTGATTATGGAATTTGAAAAAGAATTTAACATAGCTATTCCTGATGAACAAGCTGAGAAAATCGGAACAGTTGGCGATGCTATCACCTACATCGAAAACAACGCTAAGTAATTTTAAAACATCCTAAAACCATTTACATGCAACTAAAACGTGTAGTAGTTACAGGATTAGGTGCCATAACACCACTTGGTAACACCGTTCAAGATTTTTGGACTGGTCTATCAAATGGTGTTAGTGGTGCTGATTTAATTACGCAATTTGATGTCAGCAAATTCAAAACAAAATTTGCTTGCGAAGTTAAAAACTTCAATCCTGAAGATTTCATGGATCGCAAAGAGGCCCGTAAAATGGACCGTTTTGCTCAATTTGCATTTGTAACCACAGATCAAGCCATTTTAGATGCTCAAATTGATTTAAATTCAATTGACAAATCTAGAATTGGAGTCATTTGGGGTTCAGGTATTGGCGGTTTAACATCCTTTTTTAATGAGAGTGTTGAATTTGCCAGAGGAGATGGTACTCCTAGATTTTCACCTTTCTTCATCACCAAAATGATTTCAGACATTGCTGGTGGATTGGTGAGTATAAAATACGGTTTTGGAGGTCCTAATTTTACCACCGTATCTGCATGTGCATCCAGTAACAACGCGTTAATTGATGCATACACCATGATTCAATTAGGCAAAAGCCCAATGATCATTACTGGAGGTTCTGAAGCTTGTGTGAATGAACCTGCAATGGGAGGTTTTTCTAACATGAAAGCCCTTAGCGAAAGAAATGACGACCCTAAAACAGCTTCTCGACCATTTGATAAAGACAGAGATGGTTTTGTATTAGGAGAAGGTTCTGCCGCACTAGTACTCGAAGAATTAGAACATGCCAAAGCAAGAGGCGCTAAAATATATTGCGAAATAATAGGTACAGGTTTAAGTGCTGATGCCTATCACATGACAGCCCCTCACCCCGAAGGATTAGGTGTTATCAATGTGTTAAATTGGGCTTTAGAAGACGCCAAAATTAAACCAAATGAAGTTGATTATATCAATGTTCATGGTACTTCTACACCGTTAGGTGACGTTGCTGAACTGAAAGCAATACAGGCTGTATTTGGAGAACATGCTTACAATCTAAATATCAGTTCTACCAAATCAATGACAGGACATTTGCTTGGAGGTGCAGGCGCAATTGAATCAGTTGCTTCTATTCTTGCTATGCAAAATAATTTGGTGCCCCCTACTATCAATCATTTTACTGATGATGAAGCCATCGATCCTAAATTGAATTTAACATTTAATACTGCTCAATCTCGTACTATCAATGTTGCATTAAGCAATACATTCGGATTTGGCGGTCATAATGCTACAGTTATATTCAAAAAATATTCTGATTAAACACGTTATTCATCAATTATTTTTCAAACTCTTTTTCTTACCTTTTTCTAAGAACAAGGTTTTCTATGTGCATTTAAAAAACATCATTGGTTTTTATCCTCGAAAAATCAATTTATATCACATAGCATTTACACATAAAACATACAAACATTTAGGTAATAAAAACAAATACATTGTTAATAACGAGAGGCTTGAATATTTAGGAGATGCTGTTTTAAGCATGGTTATTGCCGAAAAATTATACGTTTTATTTCCATATCAAAACGAAGGTTTTTTAACTGAGATGCGAGCTAAAATAGTAAGCCGACAGCAATTAAGCAGCATTGGAAAAAAAATGGGATTAGCTCCTTTAATCAAGTTTGATAAAATCAATCAACGCAATGCAAAATTCATTGAAACAATAACAGGTAATGCCCTTGAATCACTTGTAGGTGCTATATACATTGAAAATGGGTTTAATTTTACTAAGCAATTTATTCAAACAAAAATATTGAATAATCACATAGATATACAAGAACTAATTGAAAATGAAATCAGCTTTAAAGCCAAATTAAACCGATGGTCGCAAAAGGAAAGAAAAACCATTGAATTTAAGGTGCTAAATGATGAAATTGTCAATAAAAAAAGGATGTTTACTATTGCCTTGTTGATAGACAATGAGGAAATATTGAGAACCAATAACCACTCTAAAAAACACGCTGAAGAATTATTGAGTGAGAAATGGAGTAAACAATTTCAAACAGAAGAGTAATTAAAAAGTATTTATTTTTTAAATCGATTGATGTCCACTTCTTTTTCAATTGGGCTATTCTCAACTATATTTAGAGCTAACATGTTAGCATAATAAGGTGCTAATGCAATTCCTTTTGAGCCTAACCCATTGAATACATATTCATTTTTAAATGAATTTAATTGTCCCAAAATGGGCCTTCTGTCTTTGCTTGAAGGTCTTATTCCAGCTAATTGTTCTATGATTTTATAATCACCTGAAAACCATTTAAGCCATTTGTTAAGTATTTCATTTTTACCTTTTTCAGTTGGATTTTCACTTAAATCTAGCCATTCGAAATTGCTGCCTATTTTATAAATGCCATCACCCAAGGGAATCATAAATACACCTTGTTGATATATTTTATCAGTAAAATTCTCATTTGTTTCCACTATCAACACTTCGCCTTTAGCAGGTTTTAAGATGTTAAGCGAATCATCAAAATATTGGGTTAAATAATTACCTTGACAATGAACAATGACATCGCTTTTTATCTCGTGTTTTATACATTTATAATCGTCATTTATCAATTCGTTTTTGGATTTAAGCATTGAATGATAGCTTTCAATCAATTGGTTTAAATCTACCCAACCAGAATTATGGATAATTAGCTCAGCTTTATGTTCGGCTAAAAATGAACTTTCCTTGGGCTTTTCAAGATTAAAATACACTGTATTTTGGTGGTCAAAAAGTGTCCAATCATTTAATTCTTCGTTTGAATTAACTAAATAATGAATGGGAACAGGGTGGTGAAACGTAGAATTTAATTGTTGTTCAAGTACAGAATAAAATTTAGATAATTGAGGGTAAAGTAGGTCGCATTTAAACGCTTTTTTTTGATAATTAAGCATCAATGGATTGTATATACCACCAGCAACAGTAGAAGATTTTTTGAAATTCAAATGATCAACTACCATGCATTTCCCATATTTAGATAAGTGAAAATGCATCATGATACCAGCTAATCCTCCACCAACTACTAAAAATTGACAATGCATGTTTAAAAAGGGAACAAATAACACCAATTTTAATTAAAAATAAAGTAAAATAGATTAAAATATTGAATATTTATTCATTACCATCAGTTATAATTTGTTTATACAAAAGGATAACCTTACTTTTGCAATTGGCAATTTATTGCCATTTTATAACAAAATAATTTCCATTAATGGCCGAAATAAGATTAGCAAAAGCAGCATCTGAATTAAACGTTAGCGTTTCAACTATCATTGAAAGCTTAACAAAAAAAGGGTTTGCTATAGAAAACAAACCCACATCCAAGCTTACTGAAGAAATGTATCAGTATGTTTCAAGTTTATTCAGCACTGAAAAAGCTGTCAAAGAAGAGTCAAAATCTTTAAGTTTAAAATTAAAAAAGAAAGACAGTCCTTCAGTTGAGAAAGTTGAGCCTAAACAAGAGGTTATAAAAGAGGTAATTCCACCAGCTCCACCAGTTGAAGAAAAACAAGTAGAGCCACCTAAAGTTGAAATTAAACCTGAAATAGTTCCTCTAGCACCTGTCGTAGAGGAAGTAAAATTGCCTGAAAATAAAACAAAAATTGAATTAGAAGGCATTAAACTAAAAGGCAAAATAGAGTTGCCTGTTAGCAAAGGTAAAAAGACTAAAACCGAAGAACCAAAACCAGTTCCTCCAATTGTAAAAGAAGTAATTACTCCTAAAGAGGAAATCGTTAAAGAAGAAATTGAAATTACTCCTCCAAAAGTAGAAGAAAAAGAGGTAATAGCTCCTGAGGATATAGAAAGAGAATTAGTAAAAGCTCAATTAGTAGAGCTTGATGGATTAACAATAAAAGGTAAAATTGAATTAAAACCTGAACCAGTAATTAAGCCAAGAGTTTTTGAAAGACCAGAAGGTCAAAAAAGAAAACGCAAATCAGGTGTACAAAAGGTAAACATTCAACAGGAAATAAAAGACAACAAACAAAGAACTCCTAAAGTTGAAGATACAAAAAAACCAATTTCTCAAAAAGAAGTTCAATCGAAATTAAAAACCACTTTAAATAAACTTGATTCAAGCGGTAGAGGAAAAACGGCTAAATCTAAGTTTAAAAAACAAAAACGAGGTGAACACAATTTAGCTCGTTTGGAAGAGAGAGAAAGAATGGAGTTGGAGGAAAAAATCCTTAAAGTAACCGAATTTCTTACTGCCAATGATTTAGCAAAAATGATGGATGTATCGGTTACAGATGTTATTTCCACTTGTTTCAGTTTAGGTATGATGGTATCTATCAATCAAAGACTTGATGCTGAAACAATCACCCTAGTTGCTGACGAATTTGGTTTTGAAGTTTCCTTTGTTGATGCTGAAGAAACTATCAGTATTGAAGAGGAATTAGATGATGAAAGCAAAATGGTGTCTCGTCCTCCAATTGTAACTGTAATGGGACACGTAGATCATGGTAAAACTTCCTTACTAGATTACATCAGAAAAGCAAATGTAATAGCCGGTGAAGCTGGAGGTATCACTCAACATATTGGGGCTTATGAGGTAACGTTACCTACTGGTCAAAAAATAACATTTTTAGATACTCCAGGTCACGAAGCCTTTACAGCAATGCGTGCACGTGGAGCAAAAATTACAGACGTGGCAGTGATTGTGATTGCTGCGGATGACAGTTTAATGCCTCAAACAAAAGAAGCAATCAGCCACGCACAAGCTGCTGGTGTACCCATGGTATTTGCCATCAATAAAATAGATAAAGACGGTGCTAACCCTGAAAAAATAAGAGAGGAATTAGCTCAAATGAATTTGTTAGTGGAAGAGTGGGGAGGTAATTACCAAAGTCAGGAAATTTCAGCTAAAAAAGGTATCAATATAGATAAATTACTTGAAAAAATACTGCTTCAAGCAGAGTTTTTAAATTTAAAAGCCGATCCTACCCGAAATGCTAAAGGTACCGTAGTAGAAGCTAAATTAGATAAAGGAAGAGGTATAGTTGCAACAGTACTGATACAAAAAGGAACTCTTAAAATAGGAGATCATTTAGTTGCAGGATCTAATTATGCAAAAGTAAAAGCGCTGTATAACGAAAGAAATCAAAGAGTAGAATTTGCTGGACCATCTACACCTGTAGGATTATTGGGCTTTTCTGAATCGCCATCTGCTGGAGACCCACTTGTTGTCATGTCAAGTGAAGAAGATGCTAAAGAATTAGCAAACAGAAGAACTCAATTATTGCGTGAACAAGACATTAGAACAACTAAACACATTACCTTGGATGAAATAGGAAGACGTTTAGCTATAGGTAATTTTAAAGAATTAAACTTAATCGTTAAAGGAGATGTCAATGGTTCAGTAGAAGCCTTAAGTGATTCATTGCTTAATTTATCTAACCAAGAGGTAATGGTAAAAGTAATACACAGAGGTGTAGGTCAAATCACAGAGAGTGATGTTTTATTAGCATCTGCTTCTGATGCTATCATTGTTGGATTCCAAGTAAGACCATCAAGTGGAGCTAAACGACTAGCCGAAAACGAACAAATTGATATACGTCATTATTCAATTATATACCAAGCTATTGATGAAATTAAATCTGCAATAGAAGGCATGTTGAGTCCTGTAGTAAAAGAAACCATCATAGGGAATGTAGAAGTAAGAGAAGTGTTTAAAATTACCAAAGTAGGTACCATTGCAGGTTGTATGGTTACCGATGGAAAAGTTACTCGCAACTCCAAATTAAGAATAATAAGAGATGGCGTAGTTGTTCATCAAGGAGCTATAGAAAACTTAAAACGTTTTAAAGACGATGTCAAAGATGTATTGAAAGGCTTTGAATGTGGACTTTCTATCAAAAACTATAATGACATTCAAGTTGGTGATAACTTAGAAATATTTGAAGAGACCACTGTTGCTCGTAAATTAGATTAATCTCTAGTTGCAATCACTCTGAATGAAAATTTTAATCCATTATTTAAAACAACAAAAATCTACTTTGTTGCTTGCTCTGTTACTTGCAGCTATAAATCAAACATTTTCTTTACTCGACCCCTGGATTACTGGACACATTGTAGATGATGTCATTGTTAAAATAAATAGTTTTACTAAAGAGCAGTTTTTTAGAGAAGCTCTATTTTGGATTTCATGTTCAATTGGAGTTACCATGGTATCGCGTATTGCAAAAAATTTTCAAGATTATTTTACCAATGTTGTGATTCAAAAATTAGGAGCCCAAGTGTTTACCGATGGATTAAAACATTCGTTAGAATTGCCCTACCAAAGTTTTGAAGACCAACGCAGTGGAGAAACCCTATCTGTTTTACAAAAAGTAAGAACCGATTCCGAAAAATTAATAACCAGTTTTATTGGCATAGTGTTTACCAGTGTGGTAGGCATTGTGTTCGTCATGGTGTATTCTTTTTCTGTTAGTTGGTTTGTTACACTGGTTTACATTGGCGCCATAGTAGTTATCAGTTTGATTAGTTCGTTTTTGAGCAAAAAAATCAAATTGATGCAAAAAAACATAGTGAAAGAAACTACCTCGCTTGCTGGCTCTACCACTGAGTCTTTGAGAAATATCGAGTTAGTGAAAAGCCTAGGTTTGGCTAATCAAGAAATCAACAGATTGAATCAAACTACATTTAAAATATTGGGTTTGGAACTTAAAAAAATAAAATTCATAAGAAGTTTAAATTTTCTTCAAGGCACTACAGTGCAGTTTATTCGCAGTTGTTTAATCATGGTTTTACTGGTTCTAATTTTTAACAAAGACATTTCTGCTGGAACTTATTTCACATTTTTATTTTATTCCTTTTTTATATTTAATCCAATACAAGAGTTGGGTAACATCATCTTGGTGTACCGCGAAGCTCAAGTGAGTTTAGAGAATTTTGAAAAAATAATGAACACTCCAAAGGAATTTCGACCAGAAAAACCTTTGTCTTTACCTCAAATAAATCATTTTGAGTTTAAACACGTTGGATTTCAACATCAATCAGCCAAAACACCAGCTTTGATTGATGTGAACTTCAAAGTTCAAATTGGAGAAACTGTAGCTTTTGTTGGTCCTTCTGGTTCAGGCAAAACCACTCTAGTAAAGCTTTTAGTAGGTTTATACCAACCAAATGAGGGTCAAATATTGTTCGATGGAATGGATTCTAAGGAAATCAATTTAGACGACCTCAGAGAAAAAATTGGATTTGTTACTCAAGATACACAACTGTTTGCTGGAAGCATCAAAGAAAATTTGTTGTTTGTGAATCAAAAAGCAACCGATGAGGAAATTTTAGCGTCTTTAGAAAAAGCAAGTACACATAATCTGTTGTTAAGAGCAGATAATGGAATCAATACACTGATAGGTGAGGGTGGTGTAAAGGTAAGCGGTGGTGAAAAGCAAAGACTATCCATTGCCAGAGCTCTATTAAGAAACCCTAAATTATTAGTATTTGATGAAGCAACATCAGCATTGGACAGCATAACAGAAGAAGAGATAACTCAAACGATAAAAAACCTAAATAAAGACAAAGACAGCATGACTATTCTAATTGCTCATCGATTAAGTACTGTTTTACACGCTGATAGAATTTATGTTTTAGAGCACGGCAAAATTGTAGAACAAGGTAAACACGATGAACTTATTGCTGAAAAAGGACTATACTATGCCATGTGGAGACAACAAATAGGAGAGAGAAAAAAATGAAAAAAAACTTAGCTTTCATTTTACTGTTTTTAATTTCAAGCACTCAACTGTTTGCTCAATACAGCGACACCATTGTCATTTTACCAGACACCAACAAAATCATTAAAGAATTTTATATCCCTAAACCATTAGGAATAACCAGTGATTTTGAAGGAGTATTAACACCGCAAGAAATATATTTATTGGATAGTTTTATCATGGCTATCGAGAAAAAAACCACCATTGAAATAGGCATAATTTCTATTGACTCAACCATGATCAATGAAGATAATTTTGAAAAATACACATTGATGATCGCTCAAAAGTGGAATATAGGAAAACCCGGCAAAAACAACGGAATTTTGATAGGTTTTTCTGATTTTTATAAAAAAATAAGAATACAAAATGCCAAAGGTATCACAACAAAATTAAGCGATAAAAAAACAAAAGAAATCATAGAAAATGTGTTTTTGCCTTATTTTAAAATGGGTTTGTATTATCAGGGATTGGTTTTAGGAATCAATGAAATGATATCAGAAATAAATAAAAATACAGCCCCTAAAAAAACAACACCCAAAAAACCTGTAAAAAAGAAATAAAATTTATTGATTATAAATTGGAAACATACCATTCCTTATTTATTTGTCATTGTCATTGCTTTAATGCCTCTTTTTTATGATTTAGGTAAAGCTCCAATATCTATGTGGGACGAGGCTAGGTATGCCACTAATGCTTTGCATTTTTACGAACATCCAAGCGATTTACTGGTTGTTAAACACAATTCATTTCCCGATTTATACAATACTAAGCCGCCTTTTGTTATTTGGTTGCAGAGTGCATCCATGTCAGTGTTTGGAATAAATGAATGGTCAATAAGATTTCCTTCAGCGATTTTTGGCTTATTCACTTGTTTGTTACTTTTCCATTTTTGTCTTCAATTATTTAAGTCTAAATACATTGGATTCATGTCTGTATTGCTTTTGTTAGGTTGCAGTGGTTATGTAAGTAAACATGTAACTCGAACTGGAGATTTGGATGCTGTTTTGTCCTTTTTTTTATTTCTGTCCTTTTATTCGGTTTATAAATTGGTATCCAATAAGCACAATGAAAACGTTCCTTATCGCTATTTTATTTATTTGTTTTTAAGTCTTTTTCTTGGTTTTATGAGTAAGGGTATTGCAGGGTTTTTCTTTACACCAGTCATCATTGCATTAGCTGTGTTAAGCAACTTGCCTTTGCGAAATAAAATCATTGTATTATCACTTATTTTTATCTCTGTTGTATTTTCATTCTCTTATTATTTAATTAGAGAAAAATTAGCTGTTGGGTATTTACAGCAAGTACTTGATACCGAAATTATGAGAATCAGTCAATCAAAAATGAGTTGGCAGGAACATGGTTTTGATTTTTATTTCAAGTTGTTGTTTTTCCAACAATTTAAAGCAGGAGTGATTTTGTTTTTAATAGGATTTGTTTTTGTTGTATTTCGAAAACGGAATTTTATCTTGTTGTGGTCGGGAATAGCGGTGCTTTTTTATTTATTATTAATTAGTTCTATATCCAACAAACTTATTTGGTACACAGCACCTTTGTTTCCTATGGCTTGCTTGCTTTCAGTATCTTGTTTAAATGAAATAATCCAATTTTGTAAAACTAAATTATGGTATTCTAAATTAAAAATTCCAGTGTATTTTTTGATGTATTTAGCACTCACTATTCCGGTAATACAAAATGTCAATAATTTTAAAATAAATGAAAAAGAAATTTATTCCATGGAGAGGGAAGGTGCATTTGTCAGGAAACTAATTGAAGAAGGTAATACTTTTGATACTTTGTATGTGGTTAAACAGGTTGACAACGAAATACATTTAGATCAATTGCGATTTTATGAGTTTAGATACAAATCAGAAAATAAATTAAAATCAATACAAATTTGCCAAGAATTACCCGTAAAAAAAGGGAGTAATGTCTTGTTAAACAAAGAAATAAAACAAATTATTAAGTTGGATGAATACCAAATAAAAAGAGACTGGTATTACATGCAGTGGTTGGTAAAACATTGAAGCACCCTAATTTTCATAATTTGAGATTCATTCTTTAAGCTATAATCAATTAAACTAATTGTAGATTTAATTTGACAATGCTTTTTTCCCAAAATCCATTAAATTCGTGATTTAAATACAATGGATAATCATAATCAAGTCACTTGCCCTAACTGTAAAACTCAATTCAGTATAGAAAGCGTTTTGACAGCAGAAATAGAAAAAGATTTAAACGAAAAATTGAAAAAACAATTCAATGAGAAATACTTAATTGAAAAAAAGAAAATAGAAGAAACCTTTTTGAAAAATGAAGCTGAGAGAGCTGAAGAACTTAAAAAATTGAAATTAACTCAGGAACTTGAATTTGAAAATAAAAGGAAAGAGCTTGAGGAGCAAACCAAACAAAAACTCATCAAAGAAAATGAGCAGATGTTAGAAGCTCTAAAAAAAGAAAATGAAGAACAAAACGAAAAACTGAGAGAACTAAAGAAAAAAGAAATTGAAGTGCTTGAAATTCAGAAACGAATGAGGGATTTAGAGCAAGATTATGAAATAAAAACAAAAAAATTATTGTTGGATAAAGAAACTGAATTGGCTGAAAAATTGAGTAAAAAAGCTGAGGAATCTTTTGAAATGAAGCTTCGTGATAAGCAAAAGCAAATAGATGATGCCAACAAGTTAATTGATGAATTGAAGCGCAAATCAGAACAAGGCAGCATGCAATTACAAGGCGAGACACAGGAATTAGCCATTGAAGAAATGCTGAAATCTACTTTCCCATTTGATGTAATTCAAGAGGTAGGAAAAGGGATGAAAGGTGCTGATTTAATTCAAACTGTGAGAAATACCCGTGGTGAAATTTGTGGTACCATTGTTTGGGAGAGCAAACGCACCAAGGAATTTCAACCTTTATGGATAGAAAAATTCAAAGCTGATATGCGCCAAAGTGGTGGCGATGTAGGTGTAATTGTATCACAAACATTACCAAAAGACATGGATAATTTTGGGTTAAAAGAAGGTTTGTACATATGCAAATTCAACGAAGCCCGAAGTGTAGCAGTGTTACTTCGCGAAACCCTAATACGCATAAACGAAGTGAGTGCAGCACAAGAAAATAAAGGAGATAAAATGACCATGTTATACCATTTTTTAACAGGCACTGAATTTAAAAACCACATCGAAGCCATCACAGAGGGATTTACCAACATGCGCAATGCCATCATCAGCGAACGAAATGCCATGGAAAGAATTTGGAAAGAAAGAGAGAAACAAATAGACAAAGTGCTGCTTAATACTTCTGGTTTATATGGCAGCATCAAAGGAATAGCAGGTAGTTCCATTCCTGAAGTAAAAGGTTTGGACTTAGGCACACAAATTGATTGAATAATTTCATAACTTTGCATTTAAATAAAATGAAAAATATCATTCTCATTGCTGTTTTATTTGTTTTTCAACATCAAATAACAGCCCAAAATGAAACAGTAGAAACTTGGTACATAGGGGATACCAAACGTTCATGCGCGTTAGATTCAACCATTACTTCTTGTTATATTTACAAATTACATCAAGATAGCGCTTGGAAATATTGGCCTTATGAAATTAAAAATTTTGAATATGAATTAGGAAATGATTACGAAATCAATGTAGTAAAAAGACCAGTGTTAATTAAAACTTCTTCTCAAGAATTTGAAATTGTTCACTTAAATACCATTAAAAAAACAAAAACTTTAATTACCGATGTTAGAATTTTAGCCAATAACAAATGGAACATCATTAACATTGATAAAGGAGGAAAACAACAATTTGCTAAAAAAGCCAATGCTAACATCGTTTTTGATGTAGAAAAAGAAAATATTTCAGCTTTCATGGGTTGTAACAGTGGTGGTGGCAAAGCCAATTACACCGATGGCGTAATTGAATTTGGAATATTACAATCAACTTTGTTGGATTGTGATAAAATAGAAATAGAAAAATCAATTTACGATGCACTTAAAGGCAAAGCAGCTTTTTATGTGCGCAATAAAATGTTGTATATTGTAGGTGAAAATTTTACTACCCTTCATTTAAGACCCACCAATTCATTGGATTCTATCATCAAAGTAATCAATGAAGGAAATATAGCTGGTATAGTAAGAGAAAATAGCCTTAAAATGCTAGACGAAAACTTATATCAAGTTAATTTAATTTTAGGTGGTACAGGATTTTTTAGTGGTGTTTATAATTCTACCGATTTAACTCCGGACGAAAAAAAATTATACAGCAAAAAATTAACACCTCAAATAAACGACCAAGTCATAAAACACGTTTACATTAAAAAAACTACTAAAAAAGACTATAATTATTCCATGTTGGTTATCTATCAAGATGGTCAAAAAGAAAACATCGATTTTTAATTTCTCATTTCAATGAATATTACCTCAAATATTACCTTAATATTAACCCTTATTTTAATATTAACTGAATGCAAACCTAAAAAAGACATAGTATCAACTAATGAATCATATCTGACATCAGAAGATACTATCCCATACAGGGCATCGGTACGCAAAATCAATGATCTTGTACACACAGAATTGGAACTAACTCCTAATTTTGAAAACAAAGAAGTGGATGGAAAAGCCATCATCACATTGAAACCACATTATTATCCTACTGATTCCTTACTTCTTAATTCCAAATACATGAGAATAAAATCTGTGAAATTATCGCCAAATAATTTGGATTTAAAATACAAATACGATTCACTGTTTTTAAACATTAAATTAGATAAAACATACACAAGAAATGAATCGTATAAAATACTCATTGAATACACGGCTCAACCTGAAAAAGTAAAAAGAAAAAAAAGTGCTGCCATTACGGATAATAAAGGAGTTTATTTTATCAATCCTGACAATGATATTCCTAATTACCCAGTTCAAATATGGACACAATGTGAAACAGAGGAAGCTAGTTGCTGGTTTCCAACCATTGATGCTCCAAATCAAAAAACAACTGAAACCATCAGTTTAACTGTTCCTAACGAATATAGAACTATATCTAATGGTAAATTAATCAGTTCAACACCTGTAGGTGAAAAATTAAGAACAGATAAATGGGAGCAAAAATTACCTCATGCTCCTTATCTTTTTGCATTTGTTATAGGAAAATTTGCTGAAATTAAAGACAAATGGACAGATAAAGAAGTAAACTATTATGTTGAGCCTGAATACGAAAAATATGCAAAAATGGTATTTGGAAATACCCCTAAAATGATTGAGTTTTATAGTCAAGCATTGAATTTAAAATACCCTTGGGATAAATACCACCAAGTAGTAGTTCGCGACTTCGTGAGTGGAGCTATGGAAAATACAGGCTGTGTAATTCACTACGATAAATTACAACACAACGAAAGAGAACATTTAGACAATACACAAGAAGACATCATTGCCCATGAATTATTTCACCATTGGTTTGGAGATTATGTGACTTGCGAGAGCTGGAGCAATTTGCCATTGAATGAATCCTTTGCCACTTATGGGGAATATTTATGGAATGAACATCAATATGGAAGGGATGAAGCTGATGTAAAATTAAACAATTTTCACGTCAATTATTTTAATGAAGCAAGTTACAAAGAAGAAAAATTAATCAGGTACCATTACGTAGAACAAAACGACATGTTTGATAGACATAGCTATCAAAAGGGTGGTGCCATTCTTCATATGTTGAGAAAATACGTAGGGGATGAAGCTTTTTTTGCTTCACTTAATTTGTACTTGACAAAAAATGCTTATAAAACGGTAGAAATTCATGATTTAAGACTGGCTTTTGAAGAAATAACTGGCGAAGATTTAAACTGGTTTTTTAATCAATGGTTTTTAGGTAAAGGTCATCCTAGCCTTACTGTAAAACACAATGCATTCGATGCCATCAATAAAAAAGCAAGCATCACAGTGTTACAAAATCCTCTACAAAAATTATTTAAATTGCCAATAGATATAGATGTAGTAACAGATGCAGGCATTAAAAGACACAGAATAATGGTAGAAAAAGATTCTCAAATATTTGAATTCAATACTGAAAAGCCACAATATGTTTTATTTGATGCAGAGAATCAATTACTAGCATACGTAGATGAGGAAAAACCTGCATCGCAATGGAATAAACAAATGCAAAATGCTAAATTAAAATTTCATCAAAGCAATGCATTAATTTATACAAATTTAAAAGAAGCCGACCCTAAAGTGAAAATAGAAAACTGCAAGAAATTAATCAATAATTCCTTTTGGTATTGTCGTAAAACGGCTTTAGAAGAGTTAAATAAAATTGAATTTATAGATTCGGATGTGGCAGACATTAAACCTCAATTTGTTAAAATGGCATTGAATGATAGAGTTAGAAGCGTTCGTTCAGAAACTGTTCCTATTCTTGAAAAATTAAAAGATGAAGATTTAATCATTAAAATGTTAAAGGATTCTTCTTACAATGTTATATCTAGTGCCCTAAATGCCTTAGTGAGAATAAAACCTACAGAAGCTTATGGATTTGCAGATGACAACAGAGACGAAGAAAACAATACTTTACAACAAGTGGTATATACGGCATTAGGTCAAACCAGCACTAAAAATGAGCTAGATTTTTTCATTCAAAAAATTAAAAAAGGTAGTAAATCAAAAGGGTATAATGCTGCCGAAGGTTTAGCTTTGTTTGTTACACTTAATCAAATAGAAAAAACCAAAGAATCCCTTAATGAATTAGATGCTATAGTAAGTGATAAATCCAATCCAAACTATGTCATAGAAAATGGATTTTATGCTTTAAAAACCATTCGTAATATTTATAATTTTCAATTGTTATACATAGAATATTACATGCAAGAAACTAAAGAAAACAAAGTACAGTTAACAGCAAGAAAAAAAGAAATTAATGACTATTTAACTATAGTCAATAATACATTAACTAAACACAACAGAAATGGAGAAGACAATGAATAATCACGAGATAGATTACAAGATTTATGGGGAGGAAATGCAATTTGTAGAAGTTGAACTCGACCCTATGGAAACCGCCATTGGCGAAAGTGGAAGTTTCATGATGATGGACAGAGAAATTCAAATGGAAACCATTTTTGGAGATGGTTCTCAAAGCAATGGAGGTGGTTTTCTTGGTAAATTAATGTCTGCAGGCAAAAGATTAATTACAGGTGAAAGCCTTTTCATGACAGCTTTCACAAATACAGGTCAAGGTAAAAAGAAAGTTTCATTTGCTGCACCCTATCCAGGTAAAATAATTCCTTTGAATCTCTCTAAATTGAACTTTAAAGTCATTTGTCAAAAAGATGCATTTTTATGTGCTGCTAAAGGGGTTTCTGTTGGAATTGAATTTCAAAGAAAATTGGGTACTGGATTGTTTGGTGGCGAAGGATTTATCATGCAAAAATTAGAAGGCGATGGAATGGCATTTGTTCACGCTGGTGGTTATGTTTTAGAAAGACAACTAAACCCTGGAGAACTCATTAAAATTGACACTGGATGTATTGTTGCATTTACTAGCAATGTCAATTACGACATTCAATTTGTAGGTGGAATTAAGAATACTATTTTTGGTGGAGAAGGTTTGTTTTTTGCAACACTTCAAGGCCCTGGTACTGTGTGGATTCAATCCTTGCCAATTAGCCGCTTAGCGAGCAGAATAATAAGTTATGGAGGCGTAAGAAGAAAAGAAGAAGGTTCCATTTTAGGTAGTTTGGGTAATTTGTTAGATGGTGACGGAAGATAAATTTATCTGATTGGTTTTCCAGTTGCTTGTTTACTTAACAATTTTAAAAAAAATGGAAACTTTGACATGAAAAACATCATGGTTTGATGCATGAAGGCTATTTTTGTTAAAAGTATATTTTGTAATAATATTCCTTTTTGTATCCTAAAATTCAAGTAATGCGAGATGTATTGATTGTTTTTTTCTATTAAATGAGATTTGCTAATTTTTCCTTCTAAAAACTGGTTTAAATGAAACCAAATTTCGTTTGCAGATCTGAAAGCTAAACTCATTCCATTGCCTGTAACTGGAGGTATAAATCCTGCTGCATCACCTAAATGAACATGGGTTGTGTTTTTGTCTTTTATTCCAAAATGCAAGTTAGATGTAGTAATTCTTTCTTTTAAAAATGTAGTCTTAAATCGTTCTTTTAAAAATTTATTTTCGTTGGTCATAGCTTTTTCTAATGATTCAAAACTGTTGTTGTATAATTTTAGTTTTTCAGCTTCTACCAAATAACATAAGCAATATTGGTTGTTTTCTACCTTTGAAATGCCGCAATAACCTCCCTTAAAACGGTGAATTTCTATGGTGTTATCATTTGGACCTGTGTTGACATGGTATTTTACTCCTACGTATTTTTTTATATTTAATTGGTTTGAATTTGTTTGCCTTCCATAGCTTATCACTGCAATTTTTGAAATACATTCATCTTGGTTGTTACAAATAATTTTATCTCCATTTTCTTCATTGATGATGTCATTTACTTTGCAATTAGTTAAAATAGTTACACCTAAAGAAATGGCTTTTTTTGCTAATAATTCATCAAGTAAATACCTGCTAATTCCAAAACCACCTGTTTCTAATGTGCAATTTGCTTTAAAACCAGAATTTGAAGTAAGAACAAATTTATTGATTTGTGGGAGGGCTAAAGAATTTAAATCTATTCCTAAATTATCAAGAAAATAACGACTTTCATTGCTGATGTATTCTCCACAAACTTTGTTTTTGGGGTAATCACCTTTTTCAAAAACAGTGACTTGATAACCTTTTTTAGCTGCTAATATAGACAATGATAGTCCAGCTAAACCCCCGCCAATAATTGCTATATCACAATCGTATTGTGTTTTCAAATATTAATATTAATTT
>CAYVDH010000070.1:0-17028 GCA_964450355.1 uncultured Flavobacteriaceae bacterium | reverse complement strand
CACCAAATTAATTTTAACAATAAAAGTCATTTGATTAAACTAGTAATTAATGAAAAAAATAAAAATGAAATTAGAATTGTAAAATATACAGACGAAAATAATGGATATTTTTTTGCTTTAAATTCCAATCGAATTGATAAAAATAAATATATTATTTCAGGAGCAATAAAAGACAGTATCAGCTTATACAATTACAAAAAAATATATAGCGTAAAGGACAATATTATTCCTTTTGCTTTTAGTACTGATAATGATAAACCAAGAGCTCATTTACTATTAAAAAATATTGATGTAAAATTTAATGGTCAGTTTGATATTGGTAATTCTAAAGGGTCAAATACTTATTTAGGAGGGTATGTTTATGGCAATTTTTCTTACATTGATTCTCTTTTAAAACAAAAAGACGGTGGTCAGTTTTTTTGCAAAGTTGATTCTTTATGCAATTTGTTATGGCTTTTAAGAACGGGTGACTCTGTAAGCCCCTATCCAGTAAAAGGATTTCTATTCGACAATAATAATGGTGTTTACTTTGGTAATAACTTTTATAAAAGTATTTATTTAAACAATCAAACATATTATTCAGACAGCGGAAGTCAAGATTTCATCCTCTCCAAAATCTATGATTACAGCATTACAAGGGGCAAAGTAAGTAAAGGTCCATATTGCGCAGGTGATACCCTTTTGATTCCTTATACAAAAGAAGGAAATTATGGAATTAATAATGAATTCATTGCTGAATTGAGTGATGAAAATGGTTTTTTTGATGGAAATCACCGCCAATTAGGTAAAATTAAAACAAATAAAGACAGTGTTATTAAAGGTATTCTACCATTATTTGACGTCATTACAAGCCCAAATTATCGCATTCGCATCATTAGCACATCACCACAAGTACAAAGTTATTTTCGAACTGACACCTTGCGCTTACTCATTTATAGTAAAGACACTGCAAATGCTGGAAATGACACAACTATTTGTTATAATAACACTTTACAATTAAAAACAACAGGAGGAAGTAAATGGCAATGGAGTCCTGGAAATTTAGTAAATGACAGCAATGATCGAATAGCAACTACTTTACCACTTGAATCTACTACAACATTTAGAATTATCATTAGTGATAGTAGTGGATGTGGCAAAACTGATACAGCATATAAAACAGTTTATGTTTTACCTAAGATTAGTATTGATAGTTCAAATTCAACAATCAATTTATGCTCCAATGAGATATTGAATTTCAATCTAAATGCAAAAGGCGGAAAAGGGTCGTATGATTTTAAATGGAAGCCAATAGATTCAACAAATTGGATATTAGGAAACACCATACCAATCATAGGCAATGGGAATCATGTTTATATTGTACAAGCAAGTGATGCTTGTTCTCCTATTGCAACTACTCAAATAAGTAGTTTTACATACACTAAACCTAAAATTTATTTGCCTAAAGATACTTTAATATGTCCATTAATATCCACTAATTTAAAATTAAAATATTTCAAAGACGCATTTGGACAAACTCAAATTGGAGGAAAACCTCCCTATAATTTTAATTGGAATGCTTCAAAGACTTTACTTCAAAGCAAATATGATAGCATTATACATAATTTTAACACCCCTGATAGCGTAAATGCATACATTTTTGATGCTTGTGGAAATAGTGATACAGCTTCTATCTTAATAAAATTAGATATACCACTTTCTGGTCAAATTAATCTTAGTAATCCATGTTTTATAGATACAGCACATTTAGCACTTAAACCTTTATTCATGAACAATAAAAAAAATCTTTATCAATGGATTAAAGATGGTAATGTAGTTTCTTATGATTCAATAATTAATTTTTCAACTAAAAACACTAATACAATACTAATTGCTAAACTCAGTGACAATTGTAATAACCCATTTATTGACACAATTGAATTAACTCCAATTGTAACTGCTAATCTAAACGTTTCAAAGGTGTTTGTTTGTGAAAATAAAAATGAATTTATTTTTAAAAATCTTGCACTATTTAACAATAAAAAAATTAACAACTATAATTGGCTTTACTCAAATAAATTCTTACCTATATTTAAAGATAGTTCTACACTTATTGGTAATTTCAATAAAGCTGGTGATTATTCCATTTACTATGAAGTAATAAGTAATAATAATTGTTTATCTAAGGATTCTATTTCTGTAACTGTTTATCCTACACCACCTATTAACATCACATGGCAAAGAACTACCAATACTTTTGATGTTAGTCAATGGAGGTTTACAGCGTCATCTTCATTTTCATTAAACACAATTCATTGGAATTTTGGAAATTTAGGTGTTGGTAATGGTTCGCCTTTCTATAAAACATTTTACAACAGTGATACAATAAAAGCTAATGTTAGTATTACAGATATAAATGGTTGCACTAATGATTCATTTTTTAAATTTTATTTAATACACCGAAAACAGTTCTTTATTCCAAATGCAGTAACATGCAATAATGATGGCATAAATGATGTATTTATTATTGATGGTGCAGAATGGATGAAAGAATTTGATTTAAATATCTTTAATAGATGGGGAGAATTGGTATTTAAAACAAACAATCCTTTAGAACCATGGATACCTGATGACAATTCAAATAATTTATATATTTATACATTGACTATATTTGATGTATATAATGAACGACACCTTTTAAAAGGTGTAGTAGAAGTTATCAGATAAATTATATGATTTTTATATTCAATCTAATTTTATAAAATAATTTCATTGTCTTTGTCAGATTAATGTCATATTTAACTCTCAAGACAATAAATGTCTTGAATAAAAATATATAAAGTCAATGAAAAAATTCATCTACTTGATTTTGGTTTTATTTTCTGTTGCTTGCAAAAAAAACCTTAAAAAAAATCCACAATTAAACATTCCTAAAAATTACTCATTAATCATTGGTAATCCATTAGACGAAATATTTGAAAACACTCTATTATTCCCCTTGGGTGCCAATTACAATCCTGAAATTACTGGTCAAAAAAATGAAAATTTAGACATAAAAGAATCTAAAAATGGATTGTCTTTCTATAATGTTAGCAACGCAAATGCCATATTGTATGACACAAGAGCCTCTAACGAATATGTCAATAATTCTGAAGACTTATACGATATAAGAAACATTTTATTTTACAATAAATCTACAGGTGCATCTTACCCATTAACTAAGGATACTCTGCATATTCTCTCATTTGCAATACATAAAGAATTCAAAAAACACCTGATATTTTATAGGGTAGTAAAAAAAGACATTAACAAAGACAAAATATACAATAAGAAAGATGCTGTGATGCTCTATACTTCCGATTTGAATGGCAATAATTTTACAGCTATAACTCCCGAAAACGAACAGTTTATCGACTATTTTTATTACCCCGAAAACAATGTCATATTAGTAAAAACTACCATTAACATTGACAATAACACCGTTTTTGATGAAAAAGATGAAACAAATTACAGAGAATTAAACATCAATGAACCTAAACTAGGAAGAGAAATATTCAATAAATCTTTTAAAGACAGTTTAAAAGCTCAAATAAAAAGCTTGAACTAAACCGCTACTGGCGCTTTGATAGCCGGATGTGGATTGTAATCTAACAATTCAAAATCTTCGAATTTAAAATCAAATATGGATTTTACTTCGATGTTGATTTTCATGGTTGGATAAGGTCGAACATCTCTGCTCAATTGTAAATCCACTTGCTCAAAATGGTTGTTATAAATGTGTGCATCGCCAAATGTATGCACAAAATCCCCATAATCTAAATCACAAACTTGCGCCAGCATCATGGTTAATAAGGCATAAGAGGCAATATTGAATGGCACTCCTAAAAATATATCCGCACTGCGTTGATACAATTGACAACTTAATTTTCCTCTTGTCTCTCCTTTTGATTCATCAGCTGGTGCAACATAAAATTGAAAGAAACAATGACAAGGTGCTAATGCCATGTTGGGTATATCTGCTACATTCCAAGCGCTGACAATGATGCGTCTGCTGTCCGGATTTTTCTTTAAAGTGTTTACTACCTCCGTAATTTGATCAATGGATTCGCCACTTGGTGTAGCCCAACTTCTCCATTGTTTGCCGTACACTGGGCCCAAATTACCTTGCTCATCTTCCCATTCATTCCATATTGAAACTCCATTGTCTTTCAGGTATTTTGTATTGGTATCGCCTTTCAAAAACCACAACAATTCATGTATAATGGATTTTAAATGTACTTTTTTAGTGGTTACCAGTGGAAACCCTTGTTTTAAATCAAAACGCATTTGGTAACCAAAAACACTTTTAGTTCCTGTTCCTGTTCTATCACTTTTAAATACTCCGTGATCGTACACATGTTTTAAAAATGTTTCGTATTGATTGTACATGTTTACAAAATTAAAATTAAATTATTCACTGATATAAACACGTTTTACCCTTTGAGAAATGGAGGTTAAAATTTCATAAGGAATGGTTTTTAATTTCTCTGCAACCTCTTCAATACCAATGCCTTTTCCAAATATAAACACATCATCATCGATGGTGCAATCAATATGAGTGATATCTACCATGCACATGTCCATGCACACATTGCCTACTATTTTTGCTCTTTGGTTTTGAATCATCACTTCGCCATTACCATTGCTTAACAACCTGTTTAAACCATCGGCATAACCTATTGCTAACACCGCTATTTTTCTTTTTTTATTTTCTATGGCTTTTCTTGAATAACCAATGCTTTCGCCTTCATTTATTTCTTTTATTTGTGAAATGGATGTCTTTAATGTAAATACATTTTCAAAATTCATCACTGTATCTTTGCTTGGATTAATGCCATACAATCCTATTCCAACTCTTACCATGTTCATTGCCTGATTATCAAACCTCAATATGCCTGCAGTGTTGGCAATGTGTTTTAGAGTACTGATGTTTAATTCTACCTCTATTTTATTGGCTAATTCTTTGAACAATGTGTATTGCATTTGAGTGAACTCATCATGCACTGCCTCATCACTGGATGAAAGGTGTGAAAATACAGATTGAACTTGAATCGTAGGATTCTTTTTTAATACCTCTATCAATTCATCTAGTTCATTAGAAACAAAGCCTAATCTGTGCATTCCAGTATCCAATTCGATGTGAATGCCATTGTTTTTCCCATCACAAAATTGTATCCATGATTTCAATTGTTCTATGCTGTAAATTTCTGGTTCGAGTTGGTATTCTAGCAAAGTGGCAAAGGCATCTTCTTCGGGATTCATTACCATGATGGGAGTATGGATTCCATGTTGTCTTAATTCGACACCCTCATCGGCATAGGCTACAGCAAGATAATCTACTTTGTTGTGAAGCAATTTGGCTATTTCATAACTTCCACTTCCGTAGGCAAAGGCTTTGACCATCACCATGATTTTACAATTAAAGGGCAATGTTTGTTTGATTAATTCTAAATTGTTCAAAGCGGCATTTAAATCAATTTCTAGAACTGTTCCATGTTGCTGTTTTTGCAATTTAGAAACTATTCTTTCAAATTTAAATTTCCTAGCTCCTTTCACTAAAACTGCTTCATCTTTGAATTTTATATTATTCCATTGTTCAATTAAAGATTCGGTATTTTCAAAAGTCAAGAATTGCACTTTTTCCGAAATGGTGTTTTCAAATTGTTTCCAAGATGTTCCAATTGCTATGAGTCTTTTTACTTGGTTTTGTATCAGCAGATTTAAAATTTTATTGACCAATTCTTTTAAATCCATTCCACTTTCTTCAATTTCAGAGAGAATGACAGTGGATTTCTGATGAAAGTTGTGTTTATTTAAAAACGATAAAGCAGAATTTAACGAGTGCAAATCGTTGCTGTAACTGTCATTGACAATCAAACAATTGTTTTTACCATTCACTAATTCAAGCCTCATTTTAATGATAGGCAAATGCGAAAACATTTGCGGTTGGAAAACTCCAAAATCCAAACAAACCAAGGCACACAAACAAGCGTTTTCGATGCTGGCATCGTCTTGAAAAGGCAATTCAAATTGAATTTCTTTTTCCTTATAAATCCCTTTAATCAAACTGTTTCCTTTGTTTGAAATGACTTCTGTTATGTTTAATGTGGATTCAATGCGATTAAAGTCTAAATCTTTTAATTTATCTCCTAGTGTGTTTTTTATTTCTGTATTGTATCTAGCAAATACTTTTTCACATGATTCAAATAAGATTAATTTTTCATTTAATTTGTGTTCAAAACTAGAAAAACCCTGATCATGAGCAGTACCCATGTGAGTGAGAACTCCTAAAGTAGGTTGTATGATTTGTTGTAGGGTATTCATTTCGTCAGGTTTAGAAATACCCGCTTCAAAAATCCCTAATTGAGTATCATCTAATAAGGTAGAAACACTTAAAGGCACTCCAATTTGACTGTTGTAACTTTTAGGACTTGAACAAATCTTGAAATGTGAATTTAATAAATACACCAACCATTCTTTAACTATGGTTTTGCCATTGCTTCCGGTGATACCAATGACTGGTATATCCAGCATTTTTCTGATATTAGAAGCTGCTTGTTGCAAAGCTAGTAGAACATCTTGAACGCGATAAAACACAACGTTTGGATATTCTATTAGTTGATAATTTTGATTTACTACAAAATGTTTTACTCCTATTTCAATGAGGGAAGGAATGTATTTATGGCCGTCATTATAGCTTGTTTTAAGAGCAAAAAAAACGGTATTTTCAGGGTTTTCAACCAATCTGCTGTCAGTTAAAAACTGAAAAGAAATTTCCTTAGGAGTTAAAGTGCCATGAATTTGGCAAGTAAACAGTTCAGAAAATTGAGAAGGGCTGAGTTTCATCAGATGGCAAAGTTGAGAAATATTTAGCTTATCTCATACATTTTTATTTTAATAATTGTATGTTTGTTTTCAATAATCAAATACATGAGCAATGACTTAAAACAAAAATTGGGATTATTTTCCGCCATCATGGTAGTAGTAAGTGCTATGATAGGCAGTGGAGTTTTTAAAAAAATATCCAACATGAGTTCTGAGTTAGGCAATGTCAACTGGGTTTTATTGGCATGGGTAGTAGCGGGTTCCATTACTTTAATAGGTTCACTTTGCAATGCAGAAGTGGCAGGACTTATTCCCAAATCAGGAGGACAATATGTATATTTCAGTAAAATATATGGTCGTTTTTTTTCATTTTTATTTGGCTGGGCTTCCTTTTCTGTCATACAAACAGCCACTGCAGCTTCAGTAGCCTACATTTTTGCCGAATCATTAAATTCTTTATTGAACATTCATTTTTCAATTGGTGAAATGAGCAATTTAACCTTGTTTACTTTAGGGGATTTTTCTCTTCAACCATTCAATAATTTCAATGTAAAACTCATCGCCATTGCTTTGATAAGTGCACTTACATTGGTGAACTATCGCGGCATAGAATATGGTGAAAAAATAAGCAACATACTTGGTGTAACTGTGATTGTAGGAATTTTAATTATCATTGTTTTTGGAATATTTAGTAACCCTGCAACAGAATTACAAGCGGTAGCGGATACAACTACAATAAAAACTATCAGTATAAGTACATTTTTTGCAGCAATGATGTCAGCATTTTGGGCTTATGAAGGGTGGAACAATGTTGGATATTTAAGTGGTGAAATCAAACATCCAAACAAAAATGTACCAAAGGCATTTGTATTTGGAACCAGCATAGTGATTTTGTTGTATTTATTGGTGAATTGGGCGTATTTCCAAATCAATGGCATAGATTTTTACAGTCGGTTAGGTGATGGTAAAATAGCCGCTGTAGAAACATTAAATACTGTATGGAAATACGGAGGATTATTGATTTCCATTTTGATTGTAATCAGTACATTTAATAGCACCAACAACAGTGTAATGAGTGCTGCAAGAATTTACCATGCCATGGCTAACGATGGCTTATTTATTCCTTCGGCTGGCAAAACTCACCCAAAATATAAAACTCCACATCTGTCGTTGATATACCAATGGATTTGGTGTATTGTTTTGATTGTAAGTGGCAGTTTTGATGTACTGACAGAAATGTTGGTGTTTGTTGCTTTTATTTTTTATGGTTGTGGAGCTTTGGGAGTCATTATTTTAAGAAAAAAAATGAAAGAAGTAGAACGCCCATTTAAAACGCCATTGTACCCAATTTTACCTATCTTATTTGTTGTATTTAGTGCGGTGTTGGTTATAGTTACACTTATAGACAATCCTGTTCAGTCCATGATAGGCATGTTATTGGTGTTGTTAGGCATCCCATTGTATTTGTATTACAATAAAAAACAAATGATTTAATTTGCTTCTCTTTGTTTTTCAATATTGTCAGCTGCCTTCAGTAAAAGTTCGCTATACTGAAATAAATCGTCTAAACTATTAATTTCATTTTTTATTTCCTTTTTTAAATCATCAAATGTTATTAAGTACTTTTTAGAGCCATTTAAATACAATCGACAAATTGTTTTTCTATTATTATCATCTAATAGAATTGCAAAATATGTTTGTGCATCTCTATAAGTAATTCTATTAGAATTAAAGTTTTGACGTAAAATAGTCTTAACAATTAAATAACCTTCTAATTCTTCTTCTGTAGTATTAATTTTAGATTCTTCACTTTTATTTTTCTCAGCTTGTACCGCCTCTTGTTCTTTTATTTTATCATCTTCTTTTGTTAAAGCAATTTTCAATCTTTCAGTAATCAAATCACTAATATACTGTTGTATTGATTTTGTAGTTAAATTAGTAAATAAATCTAATACTTTTGAAGTTACAACACTTGGATAAACTTGTTTAGCGAAAAATTTAACAAAATCAGGACTTGGATTGGTTAATTCGTTGTGTAATAAATGCTTTAACTCGTTTGTATATTTTAATTCACTTGCAGTATTAGTAATGCTTTCTGCATCAAACAGACTCTTATGAAATTTCTTCAATTCTTCAATTTGATTTTCTTTAATTTCATTAATATTAAACTCTAAAAATGGCTTTTCATCCATTTTATTTTGTTCAACTAAGTCAGAATAAAATCTATAGTTAATTCCATTAGTTAATAATCCAAACTTAGCTTTAGAAACATGAAAATATCTTAATAATTGACCATCATGTAAATTTAAATTTTGTCCCCAATGTTTACATTCTATTAAAATTGTAGGACTTCCATCTTTAAAAATGGCATAGTCTATTTTTTCACCCTTTTTTGTTCCTATGTCTGTAATATATTCTGGAACAACCTCAATTGGGTTGAAAACATCATAGCCAAGCGCTTGAATAAAAGGCATAATAAAAGCATTTTTAGTCGCTTCCTCAGTGTTTATTTGATCCTTTAACTTTAATACTCTTTCACCTAATTGTTTTATTAAATCTTTAAAATCCATTTTAGTTTTTAATTAATTTCCACAAAATTAAAACTTTAATTGATGTTTTAAAAATTATTTAAATCATCAAACTTTATTTCAACAGTTTCATCAGAGTAATTGATGATTAACTCATTTTTAGTAAAATAATTCCCAATAAACAAGAGAGTAGACAAGGCTTTATATGGCAAATTTATTTTCTTGAAAGTGTTGGTATCAATTAAAAAACCATTTCCCTCTGCAGGAATAAAAGCAAAATTACCACACAATGAATTCATGTTGTATTCTGATAAATTTTCGTTCAATCTATTCCAATTTCCAAAATAGGTTTCGTTTTGCAATTCTCCATTGATGTCTAAATTAACTACATGCAAGGCTCTGCCATTGTTTGGCTCATCATACCCAATTATTTCAAGTTTAATCAATTGATTGGTGGAAAGATAAATGGTGTTCAATGCGATTATTTTTTATTCACAAAAACACCAAAGTAAAACAACATCAAAAAAATACACATTTGTTCAATTGTAAAATCTTTGTTGGTGTTTTAGTATATTTGTTACATGAAATCGTTTTCATTGTTTTTTTTAATGCTGTTTGTATTTATCGTTGCACAAGCGCAAACTAAAATCATTTCTCATAAAAGTCATGGAGGTAAAGTCTCTGATTTTAGAACCAATTATGCCTTTACAATTGGTGAATCGTGGTTTTCAAATTTTGGAGCTGCCCCTCAAAAAATAATAAAAATTGCTCAATTAGACAGTGTAGTTTACATCAACGACAGCACTACAGTGATGTTTACTAGCTTAAAATGTCATGATGAATACGATGAATCGGACTACCCTTCTATCTGGAAAGCCGGAAAAGACACCCTTTTAAATCATCCTGTATTTTCTGATAACATTGAAGTTGACAGCATGAAAAACATCATAGAAAAACAGTACTATTTTAAAAATAAAATCAAAGATGTAATATTCATTGATTTTGACAAAAGAAAAACAAATCAAAACATTCAACAAGACAACAATCAACAAGACAACAATCAACAAAATTATCTTCCTCCAATTTTCAATAAAAAATCTCCCAACGATTTTCTATATCAAAAAATTTTCATGTTAATTGGCGCCTTGCTTGTTGCATTGACTGTAGGTTTGATTGCCTCTAAGTTAAAAAAAATAAATTAACTAAGCCCTTAAAGTGAAAAAGTATATCCATGTTTTTTTTCATGTTTTAGCTTTTAATTTAATTCTATTTTTTCCTTTTGAGTTTCATTTAATCCCCTTTCCAAAATTTCTAGTCAATTTCTTCTTTAAATCCCCTTTGGAATCAGTTCATGCATTGATTTTCCAACACAAAATACAATCATTTGAATTCACTTCGGACAGTTCAGAATTAATTGCTTTAGTAGTTCTGATTTTTACTTTGTCCATTTTAATCAGTTTGTTGGTGTATTATTTCCCTAAATTTTACAATGAAAAAACAATTGCTTTAGTGAAAACATTGAGTTGTTATTATCTGTCACTGATGCTTTTTAAATATGGAGTTTACAAACTTTTTCACACCCAATTTTACGTTCCTGAACCTAACACCTTGTTTACTCCCATTGGTTTACTAGACAAAGACATACTTTACTGGAGTACCATGGGAGTTTCATATCAATACAATGTCTTTATTGGCATTGTTGAGATTACTGCAAGTATTTTCTTGTTGTTCAAGATGACTAGGGTCATTGGTTTATTGATTTCGCTAGCAACATTGGTCAATATTTTAGCTGTCAATCATGGATTTAATATTTCTGTAAAAACACTGACTTACATGTTGTTATTTTTAAATGTTTTATCCCTATCCAATCACATAAGAGCTTTAGTCCAATTTTTAACTTTTAAAAGTAATATCTCATTAACAAAAACAGCAGTCATTTTTGAGAACAAAAAACAACATATCACTTTAAAATCATTCGCTGTTTTGGTGTTGTTATTGGAATCATTTTACCCTCAGATATCGAGTATGATAAATAAAGAAGAACAAAAGAATATAAGCGCAGCATATGAATTAATCAATGAAAATGACTCCATTTCAAAAAACGGGATAAAAAGATTGTTTATACATGGCCATCATTTTCTTATTTTTCAATACAACAACGACAGCATCCAAGATTACAAATTGGAAATAGACACGTTGAACAAACTATTCATTCTTCAAGATTACACAAATCGACAAACAAAATTGCCTTACTTGAAATACAACAAAGACAGTCTTGTTTTACAAAATTACCAAAACCAAGACTTAAGATTTAAGTACATTCATAGCCAAGACTTGCCTGTTTTTAAATAAAAAAAGGGAAGCAAGTAAATGTTTCCCTTTGATAAAATATGGTTACTTAAAATTTAAAAAATTACCTCACTATTGACAATTTTCTTTGATATACTTTGTTGTTGCTAATAATTTGAACAATGTAGTAACCATCTGGTAAATTGCTTATGTCTATGGTTGTGCTTTGAAGTTTAATGTCTTCTGAATTAAAAACCATTAATCCTTTCATGTCATACAATACAATTTTTTGCATTTCGCTACCTTGTTTTATTTCAATGTTCACACTATTATTTGCTGGATTTGGATACATGGCTAAATCAAATAATTCATTTATATCTTTTTCTTTTTGCAATTGATACCCTGGAGGTGGTGTATTGTTTCCACTATGGTATTGGTCTAACATCATTTGCAAGATGTTTTCATCTACCTCTTGGTCTAAACATGGATATTGAACAATGATGCTGTCCCAATTTTTCACACTGTCTGTTAGGTATTTATGTTCCGCTTCATTGATGCAAATCCATTTTGAAATCCCCATATCTTCTACTGGATGAGTTATGCTTAATAAACTTGTTTGAAGCACATTGATTGCCTGTGGTCTTTGGTTTGCTAATCTATGAACTTGTGCCCAATCTGTTGCAATTTGGTATTTGTAATTTTTCCAAAAACTAGTTTCATCATTAGTACTGTTCCACAAGGTTTGCATTGTATTAACTGTTGCAGGAACATAAGGCATGATTTTATCGTATGATTTTATTGAATCAGCTTCAGCAGAATCAATTAAAGCAACTTTGATAGACAATGCTTCATTTAATAATTGATAGGAATAAAACAATTCAAGACTATTTGGGTATTGATGAAGCGCAAGATTGTTTTGGTTGTTTGTTAACACATAATTTAGCTCGTTGATGGTGCTATCTAACGATGAATCTGTGGCATTAATTACTCTTCTTATGTTGTTGTTTACAACATCAGCAATATTTTGAACGTTATTTGGAGTTCCTATAGGTGCTGTGTTGACAGGAATTGGAACTAAAGGTGGGTTCACAGGTCGAATCAATTCTGTAGGATTACTTCCCCAAATAGAGGCTGTCATTCCAGGCTTTTTTGGATTGATGTTATTGCCTTTATCCATAGGGTCAACATTACAAAATTGTTGTTTTAAATCATTAAAATCAAAAATATGCGAATTGATATTACCAATGTTAGTGTATAAATTTGGATCTTGATTTAAACTGATGTTTCTTTCTGGTAATTCATAAGTATAAGCTAAGTAATTATAATTTGGATCAGGACGTGGAACCAACATGTTATTGGAAGGAGAATTCACATAAAAAATGTAATTGTTTTTGATGTTAAATTCTAATGGTATAGTTGGGTTTGTTGTAGGAGTTAGTTGGTTAATTTTAGACAACTCAAAATCAAACACTTTTAATGGACCCCAAGATTGATTAGCTGGATTGAATGGATTATCTATTTTACTGAAAAAATTATACCCTTCATTTATTCTTAAATTGGTGTTGCCAGAGCTCCAAATGTGATTATATAAAGTCCCTGAATTAAACAAATTATATCCTTTGAATAATGTAATTTCAGGTGAATTTGTCAATCTTACATTGTATCTGCTATTTTGAAAATCATTGCAAGTAAATCTTGCACGGCAATCTCTTACTTGCATGGCTTTGAATGAGTATGAATAAACGCTTTTGAATGAATAAAACCAACCTTTACCATGAATTGAAAATGCTTCCCCATTGTTCTGTAATATATTTTGAGCATTAAATTCCGATAATCTAACGTAAGATGGAATATGGGTAGCTTGAATGTTTGCTGGTTTTATAGTGGTTCTAAAAATACAATTAATAGCATCTATACTGCCGCCATGTTGTTTTACACCATTAATACAGGTGTTGTTTGCTTCAATATTAGATAATGATAAAATACCACCATAAGAGCCTTCAGGAGATATAAATCGAATACAATAATTGGCATTGCTGAATTTAATTTGATTGAATTTGTTTCTTGTGCCATTAATTTGTATGCCATTGTGTTTAGTGGTTAAATTGCTGCTTGTATTTTCGAGGTAATTAACTACTAAATTATTGAAATCACTGTATTTTGCATTGCTTACTATTTGAGTGTTTTTATCTAAGGCCAAATAACCATAACTGCATCTTAGTACTTCTAGTTTATCATCTGTAACAAGCCCAACGTTACCTGACACTTTCAATAATTTATCGTTGTTGTAGTTCCAAGGAGAACTATTTAATACTCCATCTAAATGAACTATGCAACCACTACCCAAACTTACAATAGAAGGAGGGTCAATTTTGCTGCCTTGTGTTGCAGGTTTCCAATCGTGATGCACATGCACATATCCTCTGCCATTAGCGCCTGCTTCTATTTGAAATATGGCATTGGGTTGTAGCACCAACTGACCTTGGTTAATTTCTAATACTGCATTTGTTCCATTTAAGATGATTCTTGCGCCTGGGTGGTAGATCAGCTTTGCTCCTTCTTCTATCACTACTTTAGTGTTATTTTCAATGATTAATCTGCCTCCTGCTTTAATTTCAAGGGTTGAGTTTTTACTCACATTTATTACTTTAAACCAACTTGAATTTGAATTAACACTAGTTGATAATTTACCACCGTTTTCTATAATTGTATTACTATTGCAAATTGTTAGGTCGCCTTTAGGATTTAAATCTCCATTGTTATTGATTGTATAATTTTTTGTCAACCATTCTGGTATGGAAATATTGTAATCTTTATATGCTGGGAATCTAAATATAATATCATTTTTTAATTCATTTAGATTTGTAAGATGGGGATTAGATGTACTGTTGTTTGTGTAAAATTGTTTACTACTTTTGCATGGGCAAAATTTATTAGTAAATTTATTTTCTATTACATTTTTAAAAGAAATTCTATAAAGATTATGCAATAACATCCAATCAAGGGCATTCCATTCTCCTTGTCTAAGTTCGCCAGTTTTTTTATCTTTATATTGATTGAAAGACCACATATCTTCAACTGAACCATATTCTAGTCTAGAGTTTCCAATTTGACTATTTCCATCGCAATAGCTACTTGAGAGTACTGTTTTGTAATACCCCCTATTATTTATTGGAGTATGTTCATTGAAAACAGCATTTATAAGTTCTATATATGTTCTATCATCATCCATAAAATCACTTGATGTGCAAAAGTCATAAAAATCTTGTTGGTCAATGATGTTAGCTAGTGTTCCTAATTTATAAATATGGTTTCTATTAAAAAAAGGCAAAATACTTGAATTCCCAAATTCTGCCCAATAGGTTGCTTGCTGAGGTTTAATAGGAAAGGTATATGTAACTCCTTCTTTATAAATATAACCTACACCATATGTTATAGGTAAAGGACTTGATATTATTGGTAAAAATGTAAAATGGTCTTTTTTATATGTCACTTTAATGTTTCCAGTAGGTTCCCAACTGTTTTTATCATATCCTAATAGTCTAATAGCTGCTAACCTTAATGGATATATAAATCCCATTTGAGCAGCTAAAGGTCCTCTATCAACTGCTTTGTTCTTAAATGTATTTACAGCCATATAATTAGTTTCAACAGTAGCTATATCTTTACCTCCTGGAACAAATCCTTCCAAACCATCATGTTGAGCATCTACAGATCTGACTGTTGCCAAATTATCCATAATTCTTTCAATTATTAATTTAGATTCATCAACTAAATTAAATCCTCTATCAGGGTCTGTTGATATCCCAGGTTTTTTAGGTTGAATATAAACATTATCAACAAATTTTAAAACAAATCCTAAGCCTAACATTACACCATATAATTGATCTTGACTCATTTCATTACTCCTTCTTCCATAACCTTTACCTGTTACATAACTTTCATATCCATTTAATTGTGTATAAACATCGTTTAATTTACCATCATCTATTATGTAATTTCCATCTATATCTACCCAATATTCAACCCCAGAGATAGTTGCTTTATTGTAAGGTTTTCTACCTGCACTTGCTTCACTTCCTTGAAAATGCACTTCATCCCCTGCTTCTTCATATCGTTCATAAAACCCATCTGGCGCATCAGTTCTAATAAAAAAACCGTTTTTACTTTTATTACCTCCATAATACCATTCTGCATTTTCATCTAACCTATTAATTGCCTCAATTGCATAATACAATTCATTACTAACTGATGTAACATCTAATCCTGCATCTTTTAACAATCTATACTCAGTTGCTAAAACACAAATATATAATCCTTGATCAACTAAGGCATCCCCAAATTCCATTTTGCCTGTATAAGTTATTGTGTTTCCATTATTTTTATCAATTACAGAACGAGTTTCATTCGTTTTTTTGATTATTACTGTAGATTCTCCATTATCTTTACCTACGTATGTATACTGCTTTAGAAATCTATCCTTATAAGTCCAATACCTGTTTATCAATTCATCATCTGTTAATTGAGCTTCTAAGTTCGATTTAGTTAATAATACAAGAATTATTATCAACGTTAATTTAATTTTATTCATATCATTTTATAATTTTATAATTTATTATTTCCCAAGACTGTGTTTTCCTTATTGGTGGATTGTATCTCATATCAAAATCATCATTTGATACTTTAATTAATCCTATTCCTTTAGCCCAATAATATGTACTAATTCCATTATCAGTTGTAATCATTTCTGAATCAGGCCAACTCGCATCTCCTTTTACTTCAAATTTTAAAACATCATAAAAAGTAAACCCGTTCAAGTCCATTTTTGGAATTAATCCTCTGAAATGAGATTCTTCACTTGCACTTCCAAAGTCAAAAGTAGAGTCTAATGGGTACAAAAACACACTGTTTATTCCATCATAATCTCCACTTTTATGGCGACTTCTAGTCCATCGCATTGAATATTTCCAATTGTATGAATCTGCTGCTAGACCCATACTTGAAACATCATAATAATATCCATTTGAGGCGCTTTTTATAACAGTGACAATATCATTGTAAGAATATTTCCTTTTTTCACTGATAGCATTGATTAATCTATAATCACTCCAATTCATCACTTGGCTGTCTATTTCTCCTGTGCTATCATTTTTATACACCCACCAACTGCCTGATTTAAAATACAAATAAGGTGCTACTGTTGAATCCAAACTAAAATGACCTAAATCAACAGGTGGTTTATCATTATTTTTGTCTTTACATTGAATTAAAAGCAATGTTAGAAATGATATTAACATGATTATTAATTTTCTATTTTTTTTCATTTTGAATTGGTTTATTTTGGTTTAGATTAGTTGTTACAAATTAC
>CAYVDH010000069.1:0-17044 GCA_964450355.1 uncultured Flavobacteriaceae bacterium | reverse complement strand
AAAGAAAATTTACAAAAAGAAATTAGAAAGCTGAAATAGTAATTTAAAATTATTTTAAATTAAAAATGGTTGAATGTAGTTGTTTCTTATTTTTTATCAAATAATTAAAAGAAAAAAATGGATACAGATCTTTCCTTGTTAGGCTCACTTGTTGAACTCCACATTTAAAAATCATTTTTGAGGTGTTGATACCAATTGTTCCAAATCCTATGTGTTGCTTTATCTTATATGTTTCGTTGTTATTGTAAGCTATATCAAACGTCAGTTTTCCATAAACCCCTTGAAGCCCAACGATGACACTTTCATAATTGTTTTGTATTGAATAATACGAGATTAAATCCAATTTAATGACTTTGTTGTTTCTGAACTTATTCAATAGAAACAAAGCTGCATTCCCTTGTATTTTTAAAGGTTTTTTTATGCTTTCATTGCGGTAAAAAGACCAATTAGGTTGATTTAAATTGCTAAAACTAAAACCTGCATTAAATGATTTTCCTTGAATTAAACACCCCAATCCCAATAAAGGCAATACCTTAGAGTTCTGATTAATGGGCTCTTGTTGGTAGCCAAAATAAATTGGATCCATCTTACTAAAATCAGGGAAACCCGCTCTAACATATTGAAATGCCCTGTTCTCAATACCCAATTGCACTCCAGAATGCAATGAGATGGAGTTATTAACTTTTGTAAAGTATGAATAATTAAATTTTAAAATGTCAGAATTAAAAAACCCTCCATAATGATTTATTTTTTGATAATCAATACCAATTCCTCCACCTAATTTATGAGCGTATTGATCATAAGAAACACCACTAATGACTGAAGTTCCGTGTTCAAAATTTAAATACCTGTATGCTGAAAAACGATTTAAATAAGAGGCCTTATTATCAGTTTTTGTTCCACTGTATGCTGGATTTACAAACACAGGATTGGAAAAAAAACTCAAATCATTGTTGTCTTGAGCTTTGATGATTTGATGAACAAAAACTACAAATAAAATCAATGAAGTTTTCCCTTTCATAAATCAAAGATAAGGAATTTACATCAAAAAATAATTATCTCTGTAAAATTAATTTTGTATGCATTTTAATGCCATTGTGCGTATAGGCTAACTGATACACTCCATCATTTAAATTTTGTATATCAACACCTTGGGATTTGTAATTGAACAAAGAAATCAGTTTTCCTTCGCTGTTATACAATTCTATCAATTCACCTTCTTCGATTCCTGTCATTTTCACTAATCCATTGTTTGGATTTGGATAAACAATGGATTTATTTGATTCCATTTTATTTACATTGACAAATCCTCCTGTAACAGTGATGATGTAATTTTGAGTGCTGCCATCTTGCGCTACCACAGTATAAGTTACTGGAGTAGTATAATCGTTGTAGCTCACTCCACTTGTTTGCACATTGTTTTGAATTTTCACATAACTGTATGGTGAATTAGTGAATTCAGATACTAAATTTGTTTTTTCAACACTCGAAGGCAAATTACAAGTCACATTTGTTCCATTGAAAACACCATTTACCACAGGACTTAATGCTTGGAAACCAAAGGTCAATAATTCTTTGCTTGAAAACAACAAAGGTCGAGTTCCATTGGCATAAAACACTCCCCATTTGGCTAAATTAACATACACAGATGCTGAACCAGTTCCTGTAATTTTATCTGTTGCTAATGCTTTTATTGCTACTATTTTATTGTTATTGACATCAAAGGCATTAAACACTATTAAATCATCATTTTTGCTGAAACTTGGGTATCCCAAATCTGTTCCAGAAAATATAATTCCTGATTTGTTGGTATTTAAATTGTAACCTGTAACTAAATAATTACCTGTATTTGAATTGATGTAATCATAAGCTACAATGTATGGAGAACGCTGACTGAATGTAGGGTTTCCTATGCTTACTCCCTCAGGCAATGAACTAAATAATTTTTCGATTTTACCATTGTTCCAATTGTTTGTTTCCAAACTAAAAACATCGATGATGCCTACATCCCAATAAGTATAATCTGTACCTGATTGATTATTGATGAAATTTTTAGAATCGTACATGATTTTAGTTCCTGTGTGATCAAATTCAATGGCATCGGCATACAAAGCACCACCTGAGTTGATGTTACTGTAAGTAGGGTTATACAATTTAAATGTTTTCCATTCAGCTTTAGCAAAATCATACACATAGATGGAAGTATCTACTAAATTGGAAACAGCGGCTAGTCTTTTGCCATCTTTACTAATGGCTACATTGTCCCAGTCTGGATCGTTTTGCAATATTGTTTCTGTTTTGCTTCCATCTAACAACAACTTGTAAATTCTGCCATCACTTCCTACATAAACACAATAAGAACCATTATCTACTACACTAGGCCTTTTCTTTAACGAACGAGTAATTTGTCCTTGTAAACTTGCAGTAACAGTGTTGTATTTAGTCAATGTGGTGCTAATGGCTGGGTCTAAATCGTAATATAAAATATGGCTTTGACCAGGATTTACTGGCAAATCTGCCACATTGTTCCCTATGGTGCCACTTCCACCGCCTGATACTGGTGGGCCATAAATACCTACTGCATCAAAGGCGGTTGCTGCTGCTTGAGCTTCGGTAGTTCCATACAAATCGGTAGCAGCTTGAACTACGGCCAATCTCAAATCTTTGAATTGAGAAGTTTTGGTTAGGTACAATGTCAATGCTCTGTAAAACACTTGTTCAGCTTTGTCTTTACCTATATTGGTAGCAAACAAATAAAAAGCGTGATTAGGAATTCCACTGTTGATGTGAACACCATAATTGTCTTGAGAACCGGTGTAATATTCGCTCATTTTTTTGGGTTGGTATCCATTATCTCCTAATCTAGTACCTCCATTGTGCGGGTCTTGTAAATTTCTAAGAGCATTGTTGGAATTAAAGCCAGGTTTCATGATGTCTTCACCTAATAACCAATCGTTTCTGTCCATCATGCAACCAAAAATATCTGCCATGCTTTCGTTTATTGCTCCTGATTGGCCTTTGTATTCTAACCCTGCAGAATTTTCTACTACACCATGTGTCATTTCATGTCCTGCTACATCCAAGGCTCCTGCCAATGGTTTAAACGTAGTAAGTCCATTCCCATAGGCCATAAATTGTCCGTTCCAATACGCGTTATCAAAACCCAATCCATTGTCAGCGCTGACATTGATTACGGAAATGATGTTACCACCTTTTCCATTGATGCTGTTTCTATTGAAAGTGGTTTTGTAATAATCAAAAGCAAATCCAGCATTGTAATGAGCAGAAACACCTTTTGAATTACTAAAATTTTGTGTAGATGATGTGACATGATTAAAATCTTCGGCAGGTGTATTTCCAGCATCTAAAGTCCATATTGCTCCAGCGGGATTATCTGGCAAACTGGAATTGCTTGAATTATACATGGATTTGCTGGCATCTATCAAATAATAAGTGCTGCCTATTTGGTATGAATTGACGGTTCTGGATGTTCCATTTAAGTCAGTACCTGAACCTACCTTCGGACCATCAATATGACAAGTGTGGTTATAACTTTCCACTATTTGATTGGTATTAGCATTCACTATTGTTCTCCATCTTTCGATGAAATTAGGTCGAGATTCAATATCGTAACACAAGGTAGGAATACCATCTACCAAATAAATGATTAATTGAGCAATTGGTTGCTCATAATTCAATATTTTTTTTTGAGATTCAGTTAATTCATGATTACCCATTTCGCAATGAATGGTTGTTTTAGCTGTTTCAATGGCTTGTTTATCACTGAATTTAGCTTGAGTTGACAAGTTACTAATTTCCATGTACTTTCCATTCACTATGCTTTCATTGGTATTGATATGAACCCATAATTCGCTACCATATACTGGAACATTGTTGTGAGTTTGTTGAAATTTGATGTGATAATAGCCCAACTCGTCTTGAACAGATTGTAAAATGACATTGTTATTGGCATTGTATGAATGGCTAATTTGAGTCGAATTGGAATTTAATACTTTAAAAGCTTCTTCTTTGGCTTGCGACACATTGACTATGCTTGATCTTTTGGTGTTCTCTATGGAAATATTGACATCCAGAGTGTTGAAATCTGTAAGTTGTAGGGGATTAACTTTGGGTTTTGTAACCATCAACTTGCTGCCGTCTATGGTGCTGCTTTGGTTTGAAATTTGGGGTTTGCCATTTGATTTTTTAGCAGTTCTTAAATCCAAAGGATTTACTTTTGATTGTGCATTTATTGAAAAAGAGGAAACAAATAAGATGCAAGTTAAAAAAAGATATTTCATTGTTAATTTGATTGTAAATTGATAAGAGTTTTATGTAAATTTTTAAGTGGTTCAGGTAGTTCATTGCCTTTATTCCATTGAAATTCTTGAATTAATTTCCCTGATTCGTACACTTTGATGAACTGAACTAAATTTCCAGTTTCATTTAATTTAATTTTCGATAATTTTTTTGAAGTAGCTAACTTTAGGATGTTTTTTACATCTTTGTTACACAATTGTTTTACTTTAGCTGTATCGGACCCAAAGGCTTTGATTTCAAACAATTCGCCAGCACCTTGTAACATGAATTCGTTAGTAGCACCTGTAAATCCCCCTGATTCCCCATAATTAATTTGAAATTTTTTAGCATACTGTTTATAGTTAAACACCTTGCAAGCTGACATTAAAAACAGAAATGAAAGGAAAGAAGTTAGTATAATTTTATTCATTTTTTTGACAAATATAATTAGAATATGGATTAGATTGTATTAAAATTGCAAAATGAATGCCAAAGAAGATGACATAAAATTCATGCAAAAAGCAATTCAAGAAGCAGGCAATGCTTACGATAATGATGAAATTCCCATTGGAGCTGTGGTGGTGTGTGAAGGAAAAATCATTGGCAAAGGACATAATCAAACAGAAATGTTACACGATGTAACTGCTCATGCAGAGATGATAGCTATAACAGCAGCTAGTCAATATTTAAACTCCAAATATTTAAATGAATGTACAATGTATGTGACAGTAGAACCATGTTTGATGTGTGCTGGGGCAATAAAACATGCAAGAATTAAAAAATTGGTTTATGGAGTCAATGAACCTAAAACTGGTTTTTCTAGTCAACTTAAAACAACTTTAAGTTCAAAAATTGAAGTGGTTTCGGGCATCTTAGAGGATGAGTGTAAACAATTGATGCAACATTTTTTTTTGGAGAAAAGGTGATTTTTTCTCACTACCTCTTCTTATTTTGTAACATGTACCATTTTGAAGTTTCTTCAATCACCCCTTCTATGGATTGAAATGTATAATTGATCGCTTGCTTGATTTTTCTGTGACTAAATTCTGTTTTTTCTAATGATTTAGCTATGGTCTCTGGAGTTATGCTCACTTTAGGTGATAAATACGAATACAGATACACCAATGGTTTTATCCATTTATAAATGCCTTTTTTGAGCTCAATGCTGGTAAAAGGGGCTTGTAAATGAGTGGACATCTTATCAAATAAAGATTTAAAAGAGATATTTTCTGAAACCAATAAAAACCTCTCAGAATGTATATCGGATTCAGCTAGAGCAACCATGATATTTACAACATCTTTTACTCCAACATATCCATTGACACCTAGGGTGTAAAATTTCTGACCTTTAGCTATGTTAGTGAACAACCTGCAAGTCCCTTTGTTCCAATCTCCTGCTCCTAAAATGATGCTAGGATTAACAATTACGGCATTCAATCCTTCTTCTATCCCTCTCCATACCTCCAATTCAGCCCAGTGTTTACTTTCCGAATACAGGGTGTTATTGTCCGATTCGCTCCACTCACATTCCTCATCTACCAAGGATTTGTTTTCAGTAATTTTGCCAATAGCTGCTGTACTGCTGCAATAAATCAATTTGCCAACTTTGTTCTTTAAACACGCATTCACCACATTGGCAGTTCCTTCTATGTTGATTTGATTCATCAATTCAGCATGCTTAGGACTGAAACTTACAACAGCTGCACAATGATATACTGTACTTACACCCTCTAATTCTTCATCAAGTGCATGGATGTCTAATACATCTATATTCACCCATTTCACTTGTTTATTGATTTGCTCATCTGTTATATGGTATATGTCTTTGGCAACAAAATTAAATACCTTTAATTCTGAATTAGCTTGTTTGAATGCCTTTATTTGATGCCCTTTTGTTATCAAATGACTAACCAAATAAGACCCTACAAAACCACTTGCTCCAGTTACTGCTACCATGTTGAAAGATTTTTTTGACAAAATTCGCTTTTTTATCTCAATATTGAAGAAATTTTACATGATAAATCTTTTTTTTCATCCAATTGACCCACATTTAACTTCATTTGATAGCAGTTTTGCTAAACAAATTAAAGCTCATACCAAAAAATTTCCAGACACTAAAAATATTGATGTCGCCATCATTGGTATTGACAAGGATGCAGATTCAATTCGAGAACAATTGTATCAGTACAGCAACAAGTTTGATGATTTATCCATTGCCGATTTTGGAAACATAAAATACAATGGCAAAAACAACCATCTTCAAGCGGGTCTTAAAGAATGTTTAATCGCTTTGAACGAACTCAATATAAAACCTTTAATCATAGGTGGAAAACACAACATTAGCAAAGCAATTACTGAATCTTTGAATTTTCATGAATTAGATTATTCCTTGGTGTCACCTGATATTTCAATGGATAAAAACAGCATCTTGAACCTTCTCATAAAAAATAAAAAACTGTTTCATGCTTCGTTGATTGCTAACCAAAGTTTCTTGGTAGAAAACGACTCTATGAATGATTTAAATGAAGAATTTGTGGAATACCTAAGACTGGGTGAGTTGCGCTCCAACATCAGTGTTTCTGAACCATTGTTGCGACAATCAGATGTTTTTGAGTTCAATGCCAGTGCAATCAAATACAATGAATTTCAAGCAGGTATTAACCAATTGCCCAATGGATTAACTAATCAAGAAGCATGTGCTTTATGCCGTTATGCTGGCATCTCAAATTCCAATTCGTTGTATTATTTCAGTGGATTTAATTTATCTAAACAACACCCTACCAATGCCAAACAATTGGCTCAAATGATTTGGTACACTTTAGAAGGTATAGACAACCGTTTTAATGACCACCCAAAATTAAAACATCCAAATTTTACTGTTTATAAATGCCATACTCAAATGGATCAAGACATTGTATTCATTAAGAGTTTACAAACCGAAAGATGGTGGATGCAATTGCCGAGTATCAACAAAAAAATAGCCCCTAAATTCATTGGTTGTAACGAAAGCGATTTCCTTTCTGCACAAGAAGGCGAAGTGCCTGAAAAATGGTATAGAGCCATCAAAAATTAAATAAGTTTCATTTTTTAACGCTTTTTTCATAAATTTGTACTTATGTTTAAAAAAATTACACTTTCATTTTTAGCTTTTCTGTTGATTAGCAATTTATCAGCTCAATTTTCAATTCATGATACCGTGTTGGTAGCTGACGGTTATGTAGGAGCATCTACAAATGACTACATTGATTTGTTTGCACACACCAAAATTTATAACAAAAAAAATCAGAAAGACACGTTTGTATGGAATAGAAACGTAAACAATCTGCCTACTGCCAATTGGACTTCTGCCGTGTGTGACATCATTCAATGCCATGGTGTTACTGTCAACAATGCTGAATTCATCTTAAATGCAAATGATTCAGGCGACTTGTCTTTTCACTTTTACCCTAAAACCGACAAAGGTAATGGCAACATGACTGTGAGATTCAGCAGCAAATCAAATGCTGCAAACTTCATTGATGTTAAAATATCAAGCCAAGCATGGGGATTAAGTGTAAATCAAATCACTTTACAATCTCATATATATCCAAATCCAAGCAACAATACTGTTACTGTTAATAGCAACAACATCGCTACTGGCACATTAACTGTTTATAATCATTTAGGTCAAATGGTAGAGTCTTTACCATTTGCTGATGGCATGAATCTGGATGTTAGTTCATACAATAAAGGATTTTATTTCATTGAATTAAGCAACGAAAACAACAAAGAATTGACCAAATTATTGGTAGATTAAACTTTAATTTAACTACTGAATTTAAACTCCAAATCTTGAATAAAAGGTTTGGAGTTTTTTTTGCATTTACTTTTTTTCATTTGAATGTATTAAGTGGCATAAAAAATATAAATTATGCGTTACTTATTCATTATTCTGTGTACTTTTAGTTTATTGAACTCATCAATAGCTCAAACGACTAAAACGATTAAAACCAAACCCAACAAAGCTATTGTTTATCTTTCAGGGGCTGAATTAACTCACCAAGAATACATTTCATTGCCCTCTGGATTCAGCGAAATCATACTTGAAAATGTTTCTCCATATTTGGATGAAAATTCAATTTCAGCTTATTTTAAAGGTGCCATGATCATTGATACAAAGAAAAATTTACATTATCCTGAACAATCCAAAAAAAACAACGATGATAAGAAATACATCATAGTGATTCAAAGAATAAATGATTCCATTGAGGAAATGGATTATTTAATAAAAGACTGTAATAACAAATACACAGCATTTGAAAAAGAAAAAAACTTATTGCTCAATAATCGACTCATTAAAGGTGAATTCTCTAAAGATTCCATAGGCTTACTAAAATCGTGTTTAGATTTGATAAGAACTCGACTTAGTAACATCGATGAAGAACAATTATTAATCGAACGAAAAACCAATAAACTCAATAAAACAAGACAAAAACTAGCTGAGCGATTGGAATATATTGAACTGTTACAATCTGAAGATTCACCATTTAACAACCCAAATAAATACAATCCAATTCATCAAATTGTTGTTACTTTAGAAGCAGCTCAAGCAGTATCAGGCAACTTAACGATTAAATATTATGTTAAACAAGCTGGCTGGATGCCTATGTACGATATACAAGCAAGCTCAGGTAAAGACAAAATTCAGTTGATATACAGAGCTCAGGTATATCAAAACACAGGTTTGGATTGGAAAGATATCTCTTTAATCTTATCAACTAGTAATCCTGCATTGGGAAACACAAAACCTGTGTTAACAGAATGGAACTTGTTTTTTGGATACCCTAACAGTTATTATGAGAATTTAAATAAAAACTTAGCTCCATCTGTAAATTTTAATTCATACAACAACATAGGAAATTACAAACTTGAATCAAAAAAACTGACTACATCTGATGATGCCACTGATTTAGAATCGGAAGAAGGTGCTATTCCTGTTTTCACAGTTAGCGACAATTTTTTGAGAACAGAATATGAAATCAAAACTAAATATTCAATTGTAAGCGACAACAAAGCTCATCATGTCATCATTAATAATTTGGAAATTCCTGTGAAATTGGCATACATGACTGTGCCTAAATTAGATAAAGATGCTTTTTTAATGGGCAAGATAGTGGATTGGGAAGATTTAAATTTAATCCCTGCATCTGCTCGTATATATTTTGACGAATCGTATATAGGTACTACCACTGTAGAACCAACAAGCACTAAAGACACCTTGTACATCAATTTAGGTAGAGACAGATCCATCATGGTAAAAAGATTAAACATCAAAGAAAAATGCAAAGAAACCTTTATAGAAGACCAAAAAGTAGTGACTAAAACCATTGAAATAACCGTAAGAAATACAAAAGGAATTAGTTTGGATTTTGAAATAGAAGACCAAATACCAATCAGCAATGACCCTAACATCAAAATTAAATTAATAGATAGCGATGATGCCACTTACAATGAAGTAACAGGAAAACTAACTTGGAAAAAAACCATCAAATCTAAAGAGACTAAAAAAGTAAGATTTACTTACGAAGTGAGGTATCCTAAAGATAAATTTGTGAGTGGGTTGTAGTTAAAGCAAGTTGAATCAAAAACCACCTAATGATGAGGTGGTTTTTGATTGTGTTCATGTAGTTTGTATTAATAGTAAAAAATCATTTATTATCTTCAGATAAAGAAACATAAAAACTTACACAGTATTTCATGTCCTTTTTTAAAGGAGTTTTTAATTTTTTATGACCACTTAAATTGAATGTTAAATCGCTTCCACTTTTAACCAAATCACTGATGTTTTCAGTTTTGATGGCTTCAGGAATGTACTTTATACTTCCATTCTCGAATTTATCAATTTTACTTAAAACCCTTCGATCAAATCCTATGGCTACTACATCTAATTTGATGTTAGAAAAATGGCTAAAATTAAGTTCTGGCAAGTCATTATTGATGATGATAATTGAATCAATCACTGCTTTTATTGATTTAATTTTATTTAAACTTATCCCAGCTTTTTCGAGTTCTGATTTAAAATTATTCTTTTGGGTTGATTCTATTTTAAAATCTCCAGAATCTGATGGATCTATGGTTATTACAAAACTTCCACCATTGACTTTTTTCTCAATCTGACTGATTTTTTTGCATGAAATAATGCTTAATACTGAAATGCAAATTGCTGCTAATAATGAATTATTCATGTCTTTAAAGTTTAATAATTTTTATTGTTTTAATTCCTTTATTTGTAGTCAAAATTAATTGATACAATCCCGAAGCTATATTTTCTATATTCATTGTATTTGAGTCCATTTGATGTTGTAACATTTTTCCATTCATATCCATCAAAATTAGCTGCTTAATGTTTACATCTTCATTAGCTACAATATGTATTTCATTATTGGCTGGATTAGGGTAAACTTGTATGTTTAACTCATTAGATAAATCAATCAAACCAACATTTTGCAAATTAAATGCATCCGATGTTTTATTACATGTTACTCCTTTTTTAATTAAGAATGTAACTCTTACCGTATAATTACCATTCTCTGTTGGTTTGTATTTAAACATGTTTGCCCCTGCAATATCTTGTCCATTTAATTGCCATTGATAGGTAGATGCATTAGACCAAGTTAATAACGTATCATTTACTCTGGTAATGGGTGGATTGCCATACACAAACAGAGTAAGAGTAATAAGGCTATCATAACCTTTGTAATTGGTTGAGTATTGTAAATAAGTTCCTGAAACTTTATAGGTTTTATTGTTTAATCTCAATGAATCACAAACAGATTCTTGAATTTCACTCTCGGTAAGGACTTGGTCAATCACCCATAATTCATGTCCGTATTGTTGCTCTCTAGCAGCAAAAATAAGTTTGTCTTCAAATGCCGTTAAAAATTGAACTCCTGCATTTCCATTGGCCTGTTTATTGATGTTATACACCAGTTGTGTGCCATTAGATGTTCCATCAGTTTTAAATAATTCGTAAGCATTACTTCCATCTGCTCCATAAATTGCTATAAAATACAACGTATTAGCATGTACAAAATAACCACTAGGATTTGAATTTCCTTGAGCATTTAAAGCACTTACTTTGATAGTACCTGTGCTTGTTCCATCTGTTTTCCATATCTCAGCATTTTCGCTTGTTCCTCTTGCTGTGAAATACAATTCGCCTTTGTAGTAACCATAAGAGTAGTGTAATGAAAGACTATGACCACTCCCCGCATTTATATCTTTAACCATCACCGTTCCTGCATCCGTACCATCACTCATCCACAATTCTTCTCCATTGACACCATCATTGGCTTTAAAAAATATTTTTCCTTTGAAATTGTAAAAAATAGATGGGCGAGATGAACCAGTAGCATGGATATTTTTAACTAAAATAGTTCCAGCTTCTGTACCATCACTTTTATACAATTCCAAATCACCATTTCCATCATTTCCTGTAAAGTACATATAACTTCCTCCAGCAGTTAAATCCTGAATAGACAAACCATTTGCATTGCCTTGATTGCCATTGCTTACTCTGATTGTACCAGCATCTGTTCCATCAGTTTTCCAAATTTGAGAACCAGTGATGCCATCTTCTGCTTTGAAAAACAATTGATTGTTGTATTTAGTAAAAAATCTAGGGTTAGAGCTGATAGTACTAATGCTTCCTGTTTTTTGGTTGATATTTTTGACTAAAACAGTTCCCGATTCAGTGCCATCAGTTTTCCATAACTCAATACCTACAGCAGATAAAGCAGAAAAGTAAACTGCGTTTCCAAAAATAAAAAAATTACGAGGTGTGCTACTGCTTGCTCCAGCATTAATGTCTTTTAAAACTAAAGTGCCATTGCTTGATCCATCGCTAATCCAAAGTTCATCACCACTTGTGCCATCATTCGCATTGAAAATTAACTTATTATTAAATACAATAAATTCTCTTCCTCCAAAATCATTCCAAGCACTGTTTATGCCCGGGTTAATGTCTTTTAATAATACGGTGTTACCTTCATAAGCAGCAGACCTCCATAGTTCTTCACCATGGGTACTATCATTGGCTGTAAAGAAAATGTAATCAGAATTTGCAGTTACAAATTTGATGTGTTCATAAGAATTTTTTGGGTCCACATTTTTAATCATTCTTTGAGCTGATAATGCGTTTATTGAACAGATTAAAATCAATAAGTATTTTTTTGTTTTCATGTCACAAACGTATAACACGAACTTTTTAAAAAGTTTATTTTTTTATTAATGGCTGATATTGTTTATTAATGGCTAGTAGAACATACATCAAACAAAAAAAAGCATGAAAGTGCAATGTAAAAACATATATATACAGTCTAATTCAAAACTAAAATTTGTATGACAAAGTGATACTAAGAAAGCGTTGTGAATAGAATATCCATCTATTGGGCACAATGTTAACACTAGTATAATTTACTTCTTTTCGATATGAATAGGTAAAATTACAATCAGTATAAATATTGAATTTTTTATAAAAGTTATAACCAAGACCTAAGTACAATCCAGGTCCTATTCGTTCAATTTTATTTGAAGTATATTGATTGTTTAAAGTATATTTTTCGATGTTGTAATCAATGCATGCTCCTGTATATAAATACAACTTTTTAAATTGAAATTTGAAAGGCATTATTAGAGTTGCTCCCGAAAACCAATTTTTATTAGGATCTGGTGAATATTCAAAATTAAGGAAACCTCCTATGGATAATTTTTTATTGTTTACACTGTCTTTAATCAATCCTACACTGTACAAGCCATATAAGGTTTTGATATTCGGAAAGTTTTTAGAAATCAACACGCTATTATTTTGTGCATTGACCTTTATACCAATCAACATGAAAATGAATAAAAACGGCATTAACTGTTTTAACTTTACAAGTGCAATTTGACTGATATAAACCATATACTTTAAATTAAATATAAAACGATTATCAATTACTATTGATTTCATTCTCACAAATTTAAAAAAAATTTAAGTTCAATAACAATAACTCAATCCAATCATAGGAAGCAATGTTTTTTTTCTAAATCTATCGTTGTTAAATGTTAACTTGTTTGTGGTGGTGTATTCGGCAAACAAAAAAGTTATCCCTGGTCTTATTACCCATTTATCATTGAGTTTGTAATTGACACTGAATTCAGAATTCAAACTGCCCCAATCGTAATCACCTGTAAGCAAGGCATTGAATGGCGTCACTTTGGCATTTTGGTTGCTTGGAGTTTGGTTCAATGAATACGCCTCGAAAGTTCCATTTAATTTTTTGCCAAAACTAAATCCAATGGCATCAATATTAAAACTTACAGATAGTTTTTTATTGATTTGATAGTGCAAATAAATCATGGCATTAAAAGAAAAAATGACACTGCTAGGAACAAAAAAAGAATCGAGTTTAGCTTCGTTTTGTTTTTTAAAAAAATTTCCTTCAGAGACATTGGCAGGAGCCGTTACAAATTTTTGATGGTTATTTTGCATGGCTGTATAGCGAATACCATAACCTAAGCTGAATTTATTTTTAAGAGCAAGGGGATGAATTCTGTACCAAGAAAAAGCTTCGGCAGAAGCGAAATCGGCATTAGTAGATATCGACAAATCAAAAGCCGCCAATGAAGTTTTGTTTTTTTGAGAAAATGAATCAAAACAATTCAATATTAGAACAACTAAAATTACTTTAGATTTCATTGTTGCAAAATAGAAAATAAAATTTATAACTTGGAAAAAACACTAATAATGTACATGCTTACTTTTTAAAAATAAAAAGTAAGCATGCTTGAATTTAATTTAAAACAACCAACCTATAACAATAGTTATTAACTAAAATTGAGTACACTCCAGGCAATGCAGGCGCTTTAAATGATATAGGAACACCTGAAGAAAATGATTCAGAGCTCAATAGTTTACCAGTTGAATCAAATATTTTGAGAGAAGTTGAAGCCTTAATTTTTGAATGAATTTGTATGTCTTGATTAGCAATTGCAGGATTGGGATACACTTTTAATTCATTTTCAAAAATATTGTCATTTACACTGATATTTTTCATGTTTAGATTATGCTGAAACCCAATATTGCATCCAAAGCTATCAATTGAGTATCCAATTATTGGCTGACCTATTGTATAGGAAAAAGTATTGCTAATTCCCCCTACACAGGCAAATACAGATCTTTCCATTAGCACTTGACTTTGTGCTATATTGCTTATAATAATTAAGCAAAAAATTATTATTAGATTTTTCATATTTTTTAAAAAGTAGAATTATTTTGCACAATATTGTTGCCTCCATTACTAATACCCAAATTGCAATTAATAAGAGAGTTAGAATTGACAGCGATTTTTGCATTAGAACTATTACTAATAAAATTACTTGAATAACTCACTGAATTGCCAGATATTGCGAGTGTTGCAACAAATCCACTATGAGTTCCTGATATATATATATTTCTACTAAGATTGCTTGTATTACCATGTGTAAAGGTGTTGTTTTGTATTCTAAAACTTCGATAGGAGCTACCACTATAATCAATATTTATCAGTTCGGATTTTCCACTCATTGCATTAGAAAATATATTTCCTTCTATTACCAAATCTGATTGAGTTGAAATCACATCAACCCAACTTGTAGAAATTTTGTTATTGATAAGAAAATTAGGTTTTAAAATAGAAGAATTAATATTACAACTCTCTATTTTAGTGGCTGTAAATGTACCTTGTAATTCACACATATACAACGATTTACAAACTAAAGAATTATTTGAACCTGAATTGATTAGACAATTGTTAAAGCTAGCATTTCCTCCTGAAACAGCTATTGAACTAATTTGGCAATTGCTATAAAACCCTGGCATATTGCTTGATATATTACTGAAAATGCATTGGGAATAATCATTTTGTGTACTGCTAAGATCAACATTATTGAAAGTGCAGCCAATAAAGTTACAGAAGTAACCTGATAATTTACAATCCGTAAAAGATACCCCAGTTATGGTGCTATAATTACTAAATGACACAGTAGGGTTACCTGTTCCGGTTATACTACCGCCATTTATAACTAGTTTCAGTTGTTTAAATATGTTTATATTAGAATTTGGAGTCAACGCTCCTAGTTTCAAATAATCCCCAGGATTTAATGTAATATTTGAGATAGTATTGTTATCAATAAATTTAATTCCATTATTTGTAAAGTTATTGTAATCTGTACTAGATAAATATCCATCATTTGTAGCATCACATTTAGGAATAGAAATAGTCAAATTGTTACTCATTATACTGGCTTGCAAAGGCGATGATGCATTAACTGTTTTTACATAAGGAAGCATTATAGAACCTCCATTTGAACTTAAATTAATGGTATTTCCATTAAAACTAATCGTTTGAGAAATTGGGGCAGTTACCCATTTAAGTCCACCTGTGGATGCATCGTACGATGCTAAATTCCCATTGCTAGCGCCTGAGGTATTAATTCCAAGTGGATTGGTAGAACTTCCAACACCTTTCAAAGTATTATTAGTTGTTATATTAGAAGCACCAGATGTTGGTAAATCTACTGAACTATATGGAATACCTTTGCTGCCGTTCGTAATAAATAATTTATTACCCGAAATCATCAATTCTTGTTTTTCATCAATACAGTTAGTGGCAATTGGTACTGCTTTTATTATTTGTGTACCTAAATCTTTGAATATTCCACTATTGTTTATATCAATCTCTGTTTTTAATGATATACCTAGTAAATAATTAACTTTTGAAAATTCAATTCCAGAAAGTTTTTGACCTTCACCTACGGTTAAATTAATTATTCCATTCACATTACTCAATGTAGTATGTTTTTCTACATATACCTCTGTGCCATTTGAGGTATAAATTAGAGAAAATTTAACTATTACAACATTATTTGAAATTGAACTACCATCAACATCTGTTATAGCTGCCTGATAATTAAATTGAGAGTATCCAGAAATTAGGATACTGTAAAAAAGAACCAATAAAGTTAATGGTTTTGACAAGTTGTAGTTTGCAAAATCAAATTTTGCAACTACTTTTTTAAGGGTTAAATTTGTTTTTTCCATTTGTATGTCTGATTATGACACTACAAAGAGAATACAAAAAAATATTTTTAAAGTTTGATAAAGAACAACACTATTATAAAGAGAATGAAAAAGGGTTATTTGTTTTTATTTCTTTAATATGTAATGTAAAATACAGATTTATTAATGTTTTTTTACTAATCTCTGAATATTTAAATTTCTTTTTTTTGCTTAAAGAAAAATATTCTTTATTAATAATAAATGCGGACCTATCTGAATGTTTTTTTAGAAAATTAAATTTTTTTTCCAATTCTTTTAAACTTTGTGTTTTGATTTCAAATATTTCATCATTTTTTGTCAATATTATTGCTCTATGTCTTAGTATTTTATCTTGAATTCCTTTAACATCGTTAAATATTGAATTATAATGAATTAATAATATATCACTTTCCTTAATTGTTTTAAAATGTTCTTCACTACAAATTTTAATATTTCCATCCGTTAACTTATATTCGATTACATCATCAAACTCTACTCCTAAATTTTCATTTAACCATTTCTGACCTAATTCTATTGCATCTGATAAATTATTTTTGGCACAAACTTCTACATTATCAATATAATAATTTGTTTTAATTTTAGTTCGCAAGTCAATAGTTTTATGTGGATCTACGGAGTGAATAATCA
>CAYVDH010000068.1:0-17093 GCA_964450355.1 uncultured Flavobacteriaceae bacterium | reverse complement strand
AGACGCTTGAGTTTGCAGCATTTTTTATTTGGAATAGAATTCTAATGCGGATTCTAGGTTCAATACAAAAGTACTAAATTCAGGGCTATTTTTAATTAATTTCATGTAAGTTTGATTTAATTTGTAATGAAATAATGGAAATTGCGTTATAGGTATAAATTGTTTAATTGAATGTTTTCTGTCACTCAACCCACATATCAAGAAAAAACTGATAACTATCAAGAGGAATATGCCTTGGTGGCAAGAGCTCAAAAAGACATCAGGGAATTTAAACCCTTGTATGAAACTTATTACCAACCTATCTACTTATACTTTTACAGAAGGTGTTCTAATGTTGATGACTGCTTGGATTTGACTTCTAAATTGTTTGAAAAAGCCATGCTAAACATCCAAAAATTTAAACCCATGGGCTTTGCTTTTAAAAGCTGGTTGTACAAATTAGCTAGCAATGTTCTGAACGATTATTTCAGAGAAAATGCCAAAGATGAAAAATTGTGGACCAACGATAATGGTTTGGAAAACCTGTTGGAGTATGTAGAAGATGACAACGAAAAAGAAGAAAATATTGAAAAAATATTATTAGCGCTAAAAGAACTCGATCAAGATGAAAGAAATTTAATTGTCATGAAATACTTTGAAAATGTGTCCTATGAACACATTGCAGAAATGGAAAATAGCAATGTAAATGCTGTAAGAGTGAGATTACACAGAATAATAAATAAAATTAAAAAAGAAGTCATTAAGCAAACGAAAAAATGAAACGCAATATCAATACAGTGAGAAACGAATCCAATCCCCCAATACCTAATCCCCCAGATTTTGATGTGATGGTGAAACATGTCAATGCCATAAAATCTAAATTGTTATATAAAAAAATATTCATTGGTGCAGGAGTGGCGATAGCAGCCTCTGTAGCAGCTATACTCATGTTTAGCTCACCAGCTGTAAAACCTAATGTCAATATTCTGAACAATGAAATTGTCACTAAAGTCATACCACCTTCTAAAGAATTAGACATAAAATACCAAACCCTGTCTGTTGATGTAAAAAATGGGGATACACTTAATTTGTCTAATGGCACTCAAATCATTGTCCCACCTAATTCAATTGTCAATAAGGATGGTTCAGCCGTTGTCAATTCACAATTAAAATACCGCGAATTTCAAAATCAAACTGATATTATGCTTAGTGGAATTCCTATGACCTATGACAGTGCTGGGGTGAATTATCTATTAGAAAGTGGCGGTATGTTTGAACTAAAAAGTGCCAATGAAAATGAAATGATCAACGAAAATATTCCTGTTACTGTTCTTTTGGCTAGCAATCACTTTCAAGATGGGTTTAATGCCTATAAATTAGATGAAACAAAAGGTGCTTGGTCATACATAGAACCTGTAAAAGCTCAGCCAAGAGAAATAGAAAACATTAAAAATACCAACAAACTAGCTCAACCTTCAAAAACTCAACAACAAGATAATGTAGTAAGCATGCAAAATGATGAAAAAAGGAATGAATCTAATAAAATAGAATATGAAAAATCAACCAAAACGATAATTCAAAATGGAAACTTAATGGTTATTACCCAAAACATTGAAAAGCCCAAAGAACAATTCAATAAAAAAGAACCAGTGTTAGCAGATGAAAATGATTTTACGTTCAGTGTGGATCCATCGCAAATAGAAGAATTGAAATTGTATGAAAATATTTCTTTCAAACCCTTGGCATCTGAAGTCAATAAAATTAAAGACATGCCAGAAGAACTAGATTATTTGACAGTAACTAATACCAAAGAAGATGGCATTTATTTAGTGACATTTTATGTCAACAAAAGAGTTGAAAAAGTAAAATGTACTCCAGTGTTTAAAGACAAAGAAAACTACAAAAAAGCTTTAGCTCAATTTAAAAAAGAAGAAAAAGCATACAAAGAAAAAATAGAAAAAGAAAACAAAGCCCTTGAAGAGCAAATGAAAAAAGAACAGTTGTTAAGCGATAAGCAAGAAAGAGATTGGCAGAAACAAAGAAATAATGGTATTGCAAATCAAAATAAAACAGTAATTATTAACAACAACAATTTAAATTATGGAACCATGATTGCTGCTTTCAGTGTCAAATCATTTGGATATTACAACAGCGACAGACCAATTAACATCAATCAAAACAATGTCAATATTCATTATTCCATAGATGACAAAAGCCCTTGTCAACCTCAATTATACCAATATTACACTAAGCGCAATGCAGTCATGGTGAATTATGGGCTGCATGCCACTAATTTAAGATTTACAAATGAAGATGATTGTATGTTGGTATGCATTTTAAATGATGGTAAAAGCATAGCCATTTTAGAAGAAAATGAATTCAAAGAACAAATCATTAAAAATAAATCCAACAACATTACATTGACTAGAATAGAACAAAAATTCGATAATTCAACTGAGCTTCACGATTATTTGGAATCATTAAAGCAACAATAGGGCAATAAAACAATGTAATGCCCCTGTATTTTTCTTGCTCAAATTGGGATAAAAATAGTATTTTTGCCGCCTTCATACCAATGCACGAAAAAATATTAATACTGGATTTTGGTTCACAATACACCCAATTAATTGCCAGAAGAGTAAGAGAGCTCAATGTTTACTGCGAAATTCAACCGTACAATCATTTTGAACCTTTGAATGATCACATCAAAGGCGTTGTTTTATCTGGCAGTCCTGCTTCGGTAAGAGATTCTGAAGCTCCTCAAATTGATTTGAGTTTATTCCTCAATAAAGTCCCTGTATTAGCTGTATGTTATGGAGCTCAATATTTAGCCCAAAAAAACAATGGTTTAGTAGAAGCCAGCAATCACCGAGAATACGGTAGAGCCATGTTACAAAAAGTAACAGATAACCCTTTATTAAACAACATACAATTTCCATCGCAAGTGTGGATGAGCCATGGAGATACCATTACTCAATTGCCAGAAAATGCCGAATTGATTGCTAGCACAGAAAATATAAAAAATGCGGCTTATTGCATTAAAGATTCCAATACTTACGCCATTCAGTTTCACCCCGAAGTAGTTCACAGTTCAGATGGCAAACAATTGTTAAGCAATTTTATTGTTGATATTTGTGGCTGCAAACAAGATTGGAATCCACTTAACTTTATTGATGAAACTGTTGCTTCTCTCAGAGAGCAATTGAAAAATGACAAAGTCATACTTGGCTTATCTGGTGGTGTGGATAGTACTGTAGCTGCTGGATTATTGCAAAAAGCCATTGGAGAAAATCTCATTTGTATTTTTATAGACAACGGTTTACTTCGTTTAAATGAATTTGAACAAGTATTAGAGGCTTATAAAGAAATGAATTTAAACATCAAAGGAATTGATGCATCTGATAAGTTTTACCAAGCACTTACAGGTTTAAATGACCCAGAATTAAAAAGAAAAGCAATTGGCAAAATATTTGTAGATGTATTTGAAGAAGAGTCGTTGAAGATACAAGATGCAAAATGGTTAGCACAAGGAACCATTTATCCAGATGTGATTGAATCTGTTTCTGTCAAAGGTCCTTCTGCTACCATCAAATCACATCACAATGTGGGAGGATTGCCAGAAAAAATGAATTTAAAAATTGTAGAACCTCTCCGTAGTTTGTTCAAAGATGAAGTCAGAAGGGTAGGTGCTGCGTTAAATTTGCCTCAAAACATTTTAGATAGGCACCCATTTCCAGGACCAGGTTTGGCCATTAGAATCATCGATGACATTACTCCAGAAAAAGTACATGTTTTGCAATTGGCAGATTCCATTTTTCTAAATACATTAAGAGAAAAAGGATGGTACAATAAAATATGGCAAGCAGGTGCTATTTTCTTGCCTGTGCGCAGTGTAGGCGTTATGGGAGACGAAAGAACTTATGAAAATGTGATTTGTTTAAGAGCAGTGACTTCTACCGATGGTATGACCGCAGATTGGGTTCATATTCCTTACGAAATTTTAGCTGAAATTAGCAATAAAATCATCAATCAAGTGAAAGGAATTAATAGGGTAGTGTATGATATCAGTTCAAAACCACCAGCAACAATAGAATGGGAATAAAATTAAAACAGTTTATAATTTCTTGCATTATTTTAAGTAATCACTCACTTTTTTCACAAGGTGCCGTTATTGCTTCTGATAACTCCAAAACCAATTTTGAAAAAACGTATCAGATTGTATTGATCTTGCCTTTTTGTTTTGGAAACGACAAAGAATGGAAATTGCGCGATGCCATGGCAGATTATTATGAAGGTGTAGAAATGGCAATAGAAGATCTTAAAAAACAAGGCATGAATCTCAAATTAATAGTGCTTGATTCTAAAAAAGACAGCCTTGAAGTCATTCAATTATTAAAAACCAGAGAAGAATTGCAAAAATCTGACTTGTTTATCGGTCCTGTATATGAAAAAGAATTGGTAGAAGTAGAAAAATTTTGCTCCATCTATAAAATTCCATTAGTAAGCCCTTTTAATTTTTACACTAAAAAATTTAAAGGTGATTTTCCATTAATCAATTGCTCGCCTAACGACAGCATGGGTTATTATTATAAAGGGGCATGCATTGCTAAAGCTTTTCAAAAATACCAAGTCATAGTAGTGCATACTGATAGCGCCAAAAAAACCATCACTTCAGCAGCTCGTAACTTTAAAAGTGGATATGAAAAAGCCTCTGGTAAATCTTGCACCATCATCAATGGCAAACAATCTCCTAAAAATTTTTGGAATGGCAAAGATTCCTTGTTGATTTATTACACTGGAAAACACAGCTCAGCTTGTAATTCAGCCTTGGCAAATAATGGAAATTCCAAATGGAAAGTGGCTGGCTCTCCTGATTGGTTGGATGTTGAACGCACCAATTACAATGTGTTTAATGGAGTGTATTTTATAGACAATTATTCTGTCCCTTACAACGATACAACGTATAAAAAAATGAGAAAAACATTTAGAACCAAATACGGTGGCGACCCACAGAGATATACGTTTGTTGGTTATGATCAATTCTTGTTCTTTTCAAATTCACTCATGGCACTCGATCAACATTTTTCAGAATATATTTTAAATAAAAAATTCAGAATGAATCATAATAATTTTCACTTTGTTAATCAAGGCGATGTGATAGTTAATAGTGGAACCAATATTTATTATTATTACGATTATAAATTTTACAAAGCATATTGGAGATATTAAAGCCATTTCAAATTGCTATTTCGGCCGATTTAATTAAACATTATACTGGCTCTCAGCCTTTACACCAATACTTAGCTGAACAATTCAAGCAGCATAAAAACTGGGGCAGCCGTGACCGAAAATTATACCGCGAGCTGGTATTTTCTTTTTACCGATTAGGAGGAGTGACAAATTCCATGAGCATAGAAAATGCCATCCAATTGGCTTATCAAAACAAAGATGAACTATTAAGTCAAATAGAGTTAAAAAACGTGTTTTTTCAATACCAATATTTGTCTGAATTGATAGATAAAGATGTTTATGTTAAGTCTTTGTTGTACAATAAATCTGTGTATATAAAAATCATTGGAAATCATTTTGAAACTGTCATAGATTATTTAAATACCCACAACATGGATTTCTATGGTTATTCTACTGATGTTTTAAGATTGTCTGCCAATTCCAAGTGCGATGAAATCATAGCCAATGGTTGGGCAATAGTGATGGATGTTTCATCGCAAAAATGTGTTGATAAAGTTGAGTTATTTGGTAAGGAATGGGTGCTAGATTGCTGCAGTGGTGCAGGAGGCAAATCCTTGTTTATCAAAAATAAATACCCTCAAATCCAACTTACTTGCAACGACATACGTTATACCATCATTGAGAATTTAAAAGCAAGATTTAAAGCTTGTAAAATAGAACAACCAGTATGCGAAGTTCATGATTTTAGCAAAGATTTGTTTTTACACAAAAAATTTGATTGCATACTGGCAGATGTACCTTGTAGTGGAAGTGGAACTTGGGGTAGAGCTCCTGAAAATCTGCTGTATTTTAATCAAGCAAAAATTACTGACTATTCGTTTTTGCAACGCAAAATCATTAAAAATGCTGTGAAATTAATGAAACCAACATCAAGTCTATATTACATTACCTGTTCAGTATTTGCAGAAGAGAATGAAAAAAATATTGATTATTTCAAAGTCAATTATGGACTGAATTGTCATTCGATGGAATATGTGAATGCAGATGGAAACAACAGCGATTGGTTATTTGTCGCTACATTGAGTTTATAATGTATTTTAGGGCATTACCCTCCCAGTTTCATTTGGGTTAATATTTTTTTAGGGTTGTTTATTGGGTTAAATTACTGAGATTTTTCAAAGTAGATTGGGGTCGGGTCCGGGCTATTCGTTGCAAATCCTCGTCTCGGATGAACCGAGACTGCGGGTTTTCCACTGCTATCCCTAATGCTTGCTTTCGCCTATGAAATTTGAGCAAATAAAATGGCTGATAATTCAATACAATGTAATAAATTTGTTTGTTGTCATGACGATAGATGAATTTATTCAAAAGGAAATCAATGATATGAATTGGTGGGATAAGACGTTCAATAATTATCCATTCATAAAAACAACTAAATTCTTATCTTTTGCATATAAAAAAGGTGAATTTGGCGATTATCAAATGATTAAACCATTAATTTATACAAAAATAATTGGGGGTGTTTTTTGGATAATTTCTATGTTTTTTTTAATGAGTTTGATTAATCTTATAATTTATACAGATTTTCCTTTGGTGATTTCAATTCCTATGTTAATTTTATTACTTTTATTTATTGGGTTTATAATTTACCATTCATTTTATAATAAAGAGCATCATTTTAAATTTAGATTAGATTTTTATGGAATCTGCATAAATAATGTTTACCATTCTTGGAATGAAATCAATGAGACATTAATCCTTGAGAGACATGAAGGAAGAAGTATTTCTTATTATTTAGTGTTATTGAAAAAAGATGAAACTGTAGTAAGAATTAATTATTCTGAATTTAAAGTTAAACCCAGATTCCGCATTAGGGTTTGTTATGAAAATAAAAAAGGCAATAATATCAAGTATCCTCGAAAGATTTTATGATGAAGTAATAGCAGCTCTATTTCAAAGAATAAAATCGAGAAGATGCTTGAGATTGCAGCATTTTTTTATTTGTAATAGAATTTTAATGCGGATTCTGGGTTAAAAGCAGAAAAATATCAACAATGGTAGAGTATTTTAAAAAAATGCCATAGAATTCTCAATGCATTTTTAACACCTTTTCTAATTCGTTAGCTGATACTACGCCAGACTTGCGCCATTTTATTTCACCATTTTTAAACAATATCAAAGTTGGTACACCTTGAATTCTATATGCTTGTGCAGCCGCAGGACTTTTATCTACATCTACTTTCAATATGCTCACTTGGTCACCTACTTGTTGCTTTAGGTCCTCCAATATTGGTTTCATGACTTTGCACGGACCACACCACTCAGCATAAAAATCTACCAGTGTAAGGGTATCTCTGTTTATTAATTCATTGAATTTAGACATGTTCCGAAATGAGTATCTTGGATTGTAAATGCACTTTTGATTTAATGGAATTAGATATTAAACAAGCAGATTCTGATTTTGACAATATTCTTTCTGCTTTTTCTTTGTCTTCCATGTTAGTAATACTTAACTCAGGAAAAAGATGGATTTCTGTCATTAAAAATTTTCCATCTACTTGCTCTAACTTCCCTTTGGCTTGGCAATTGAAATGAGTGTATTGCAATTTTGAATTCTCTGCAATGGCTAAAAAAGTGGTCATGTAACAACTAACAACCGATGCTGTAAATAAGTGCTCGGGCGACCATATACCTGCCACACCTTGATTAAATTCGGGAGGAGTAGCTATTTCTATTTTCTGATTTAAATCTGGTGAATGAATTTCTCCGGTTCTACCTGTTTTCCATTCAAGATTTACTTGATATTCATGCGCGTTCATCATTTATTTTTTTGTATTTCTTCAAATTCTATTTCTGTGTTAACTTCTTTTGTTTTGTTAATGGGGGCGTAACAACCGCCATTGCTGCAACATCCTGCATTGAATACAGCTTGTAATACAAGTGAAATGGCTATGATATTCAAGATCCAGTCATTGCTTTTTATTCCTTGTATCAAAATCATTATTCCTAGAGCTAGCCTAAGCCACCTCATGCCATTCCATCCTGTAAATGCAAGTTCTTTTAATTTTACTAGGGCTTTATTTTTCATGGTTATAAGAGGAGTACATCCACACCAATTTTTCTTGCTCCCTAATGTAATCACTCATAAGTGCATTGGTGCCTTCATCATTTATTTTTGATGAAAACTCTAAGATTTCTCTTTGTTTAACCAATGTTATTTCAAATGATTTTAAAACAGAAACAACCCCTTTTTTCCCATCAGTCACATGATTTAAAGGTTTAATTTTAGAGTGTTTTAGATAATCTTCAAACGTGTGAAAAGGCGTTTGCCCTAAAGTCAAAATTCTCTCAGCAATTTCATCTATTTTTAAAATTAAATTGTTGTATAATTCTTCAAATTTTAGATGCAATTCAAAAAACTTTTCTCCTTTAATGTTCCAATGTAATCCACGGGTATTTTGATAAAACACCATGTAATCTGCTAATAATAGGTTCAATTTATCAGCTAATTGTTTGCTTTTATCTTTGTTTAATCCAATGTTATTTTTCATACAACAAAGTTAAATTTTGTTTTTTAAACTTGACCAGCCACCACCATTGTAAACATCTGTAAAGCCATTGGCTTTTAATATGTTTTTAGCTTGCGCACTTCTTACACCAGAGGCACAACAAGTAATAATGGCTTTGTCTTTTTTTAATTTAGAATAATGGTTAGATAAATTATTCAATGGGATGTTAATGGAGTTTTTTATATGACCCATGTCGTATTCATTTTTTGTTCTTACATCTACTATAACTGCACCATTTTTCATAATTTCTTTGAAATTGGGAGAAGGTTCTATTCCAAATAGTTTTTTTATTGCTGCTAACATGTTATGAGTTGTTTTGATAATAATTTACATCCAGCCATGAACCGCCATTGTACGATTCTAATCCAATGCTATTCAACAGTTGGTTAGCCATTCCGCTTCTTCCGCCTGAAGCACAACATAGTATGTAAGGAGATTTCATGTTTTTAATTTCTTCCATTCTAATGTTCAATTCTTGTAATGGAATATTAATTGATCCGTTTACACTTCCACCTGCAAATTCTTGAGGTGTTCTTACATCAATGATTGTAGGATTTTTTTCTTTGATTAATTCTTCTAAAGTCATATTGTTATTTTTTGATTAAGTCACCTAATAATCCACCCATAATGGCTCCGTAAATGGTGCTGTTGAGCGGTTTTGATGTGATAGCACATGTTCCAGAGCTACAACCAATGGTACTGTAATACCAATACCCAACAACTGCCCCTAACACCATTCCAATCAGGATAAATTTGTATTTTATGAGTTTGCTAACTAACACGACTAATTGTTTTTTTCTTTTGTGTTTATTCCAAATGGAAGATACAAAGGACAAAAACTAATGAAACTTGTCAATAAAAGCACAATTGCAAAAAGGAGCAAAACAATGCCCAATGTTCCAGATATTTGATTTGTAAAATACAAAATAGCAATGACAGTGGCTATGATTATTCTTACAACCTTGTCGATTTTTCCCATGTTTTGTTTCATAACTTATATTTTTTAATTAATGAGACAAAATTCGCTAAATTATTAATAACTATATGTGACTTATGTTACACAAGTGAAATTTTATTTCTAGAGAGCTTTACTAATTTATTTTCTTCCATTTGTTTCAGAAGTCTGGATACAACTACTCTTGCAGTACCAAGTTCATTTGCTAATTGTTCATGTGTAATGCTTATTTCTTTTTGTTGATTTATTTCACATTTTCTTTTTACTAAATCCAAAATTCTAACATCCATCTTTTTAAAAGCAACAGCGTTCACTACCTCTAACAATTCTTCAAATCTTTTGTGATATAATTTGAAAATATAATCAAGCCACTCGGGAAATTCTCTGATAAGCAATGGCACTTTGTCAATAGGGATTAATAGCAATTCAGTTTTATCATCTGCTACAGCTCTTACTTTGCTTTTGTCATCGTGCATGCCTCCTAAAAAAGACATGATACAGCTTTCTCCAGAGGTGATGTAATAGAGCAATATTTCTCTTCCATCTTCATCTGTCTGCATCACTTTAATGCTGCCTTCAATGACAATAGGGATGGAGCGTATGTATGAGTTTTCGCTTAATATGATATCGCCTTCTTGAAATTGTTTAATTTGACCATACAAGGCAAGTTTTTCCTTTATTTTTGATGATTGAGGAAATTCTTTTAAATTTTCTATAGACATGGTCAGAAATTAAGAATTACTCCTTATTCAAATTGATGTTTGAATCGTTGTTAGTATTGATATTGTTTTCTTTTTTCTTGAAGAATTTCTTAGAAAATAAAGCGATTAATCCACCTACACCAATGATGATGATTTTAATGAATTTTAAAAAGAATACCCCAATTTTAGCAAGTATTCCTGTTTTGGCTAATACTCCACCAGCCACTAATCCGCCAATGCCATACTCAGCAAGTTTATCTGTACTAGAATTGTAATCTTCGTAACGATTTCCTTTAATGAAATTTGTACTTTTTAATATTTGGTCAACATCTTTTTTTACATCGTTAAATGCTGCCATTTCTGATATGATTACCATTTCTAAAAATCCTTCTCTACCCAATACCCTGATATCATAATTCAATGTGTGTTCAGGATTTTTATCAAATTCCAATTCTTTAGCCCAGTGTAATTTTTTATGGCTTTCATCATAAAATGGTTTTTGAGCCCATCCAATAAAATTAATTGATGAATACCCGTTTTTCACTCGTTCAGGATTGCCTTCTTCCATACCTTTTTTCAATTCTTGAGCCAATTCATCGTAATTAATGTCTTTGGCATCATCGTCTTTCACATGCCCATCGCTGGAATAATAGTATTCCACAAGCCATTTAATTCCATTTAAAATGCTTGGAGTATCTGGAACTAAAACTCCAAGTCGTCCGGGATTTGGTTCGTTTTTATAAAAATCTTCCATCAATATCTTGGCATCATTTGGTTGAATGAACAGCCAACCTTCTGGGACATTAATTTCAGCCAAATTGTTGCCAATTGTAACTTTACCAGTAAGGTATTTAAAATTTTTAACAATGCTATCTTGTTTTTTTATTTTATTTAATGCATCAAGGTTTTTTTGACTTATCACTTTTTCTTGTTCCTGTGATTTAATCAATGTAAAACTAAATAGAACAAGACTCAAAAGGATTAATTTCTTCATTTTATTTTTTTTAAGCAATTAAAACATAATATTTGATATTCAAAAATATTAATCAAAAAAAAGCTCTGATTTTTTGATCAGAGCTTTATATATTGTGTTGGTTTATAAATTATTTAGCAAAATTTACTGCTCTTTTTTCTCTTATTACAGTGATTTTAATTTGACCAGGGTATATCATTTCTTTCATGATTTTTTGAGAAATTTCAAAACTTAAATTATCTGCTTCTAAATCAGTAGCTTTTTCGCTATCTAACATAACTCTAAGTTCTCTACCTGCTTGTATAGCAAATGCTTTATCTACTCCTTTGAAACTCAATGCAAGACTTTCTAAATCCTTCAAACGTTTGATATAGCTTTCAGTATCTTCTCTTCTTGCTCCAGGTCTTGAACCACTTATAGCATCACAAGCTTGAACAATAGGAGAGAGCATGCTTGTCATTTCTATTTCATCGTGGTGAGCACCTATTGCATTAACAACTTCAGGGTGTTCGCCAAATTTTTCAGCCCATTTCATACCTAACAAAGCATGTGGAGTTTCAGCATCGTCTTCTGGAACTTTGCCTATATCGTGTAACAATCCAGCTCTTTTAGCTAATTTGGCATTCAATCCTAGCTCAGTAGCCATAGTTGCACATAAATTAGCCACCTCACGGCTGTGTTTAAGTAAGTTTTGTCCATACGATGAACGGTACCTCATTCTTCCAACTATTCGAATTAATTCAGGGTGTAAACCAGCAATACCTAAATCTATGACTGTTCTTTGACCAATCTCAATGATTTCTTGTTCAATGTCTTTTTTAGTTTTTTCTACTATTTCTTCGATACGAGCAGGGTGAATTCTTCCATCTGCTACCAATCGGTGTAAAGACAATCGGGCTATTTCTCTTCTTATGGGATCAAAACCAGACAACACAATGGCTTCAGGAGTGTCATCTACAATGATTTCAATGCCTGTTGCAGCTTCTAATGCTCTGATGTTTCTGCCTTCACGACCAATAATACGTCCTTTGACATCATCATTTTCAAGATTAAATACAGTGACTGTATTTTCTATTGCAGTTTCAGCAGCTGTTCTTTGAATGGTTTGAAGTACTAATCTTTTTGCATCTTTAGTAGCATTTAATTTAGCTTCTTCAATGATGATTTTTGATTGAGCGATGGCATCGGTATGAGCTTCAGCTTTAACAGCTTCTATCATTTGAGCTTTGGCTTCTTCTGGAGATAAACTTGCTACTTTTTCCAACATTTTTATTTGTTGTTGTAATGCTTGATCTACTTCATTTTGTTTTTTAGCTAAAGCACTTTGTTGATTAGATAATTGATTTTTTAACTTCTCAATATCATCTTCTTTGTTTTTATAACTTCTTAATTTGTCATCCAAAGACTGTTCTTTTTGTTTAATACGATTTTCGGCTTGTTGAATTTCGTTGTTTCGTTTTTGAACTTCTTTGTCGTGTTCAGATTTTAAAGAAATAAATTTTTCTTTAGATTCTAACATTTTTGATTGCTTTACTGCTTCTGCCTTAGATTTTGCTTCTTCAAGTAAAAGATTTGCTTGTGCTTGATTTTGTTTTTTAATGATAGGCATACCAGCAAGGTAACCTATTAAGAGGCCTACAACTAGGCCAATTACAATTGATATAATGTCCATTTTTTTATTTTATTTATAATAAAACAAAATGTTGACAATTGAGATTCGAATGAGTTAGTTTATGACAATGTGTTTTCCAAATCTTTTAATGAATTGCTTATTTCACTAAAATCTATTTGTTTTTCAATTACTTGGGGTGTAATTGATTTATTTATTGTATCTACAGCGTATTCCAGTGCAGCCATTGCTATGCCATCGGTTTTGTCTTTCACTGAAAAATGACTATTGAAAAAAGCTATTCTTTCGTTGAGTTGTTTAGCTGCTTTTCTAACTTGTTCTTCTTCTCTAGCATTGATTTTCAATGGGTAAATTCTGTCACCTACGTTTACTTTAATTGAAATGTCTTCTGCCATGTATTGAAAACTATTTGTTTATTTTCTTAATGCAATTTTAGTTTAAATATCCCATTTGTCAAAATTTTATTCTTAAAACAAGTCCACTAAAGTGGAATTAATTAACAATACGACCTTTAATTTTTTGTTGTAATTCAAAGATTTTTTGATTGAAATGCACTTTGAGCAATTAGATTTATAATATTACACAATCAACTCTATTTCACCTTCTCTAATTAAAATAGGTTCAGTACCCGTGCAGTCAACTATTGCGGAACCAGTTGAATGTAATTCACCATCATCAATTACCAACAAATGTAATTGTTGATACAATTCAACTATTTCATCTGGTTTGTTTAATGTATTTTCTTTGTTAATTGGGTGATGAACGGAGGCTACAACCAATGGTTCATTGAGTTGCTCTATCACTTTGAGAGTAAAAGAATGATCGGGGACCCTTATTCCAATGGTTTTTCTTTTGTTTAAAAACATTTTTGGAACTTTATTATTGGCATTTAATATGAAAGTAAATGGGCCTGGTAAATTCCTGTTGAGCAGTTTATAAATGCTTTTGCTGAATTGTAAAGTAAAATCAGAAATGTGTTTTAAGTCGTTACATAAAATGGACAAATTAGCTTTTTCTGGTTTTTTTCCTACAATTCTACAAAGCTCTTCTATGCCTTTTCTATTGCTTAATTTAACCGCAAATGCATACAGAGTATCTGTAGGTAATACTACAAGTTTGTTGTCATTAATTTCATTCACCACTTTTTCTACAAGCTTTAAATCTAGAAAATGAGGGTTAGTTGAATATATAGCCATAAAAAAAGTCCTGAATAACTCAGGACTTTCAAATATAAGATTTTAAGATTGTTTTTTATAATTTATCTCCAAATTTTGCAGAAAACCCTACACCAAAAAAGTTTTTAAGTTGTACTTTTCTTTGAACTCCATTATCCAAGTTGTTATCTACATCTACATCAAAATCCCAAATCAATTGATTGATAAGAGTAACAGTAACATATTTATTTACTTTCATGTTGATGGTATTTTGCCAGTTTCTATCAATTCTATTAAATTGTAGTGTTTTATAATTTTGGAATAACTCCAAACGCGATTGGTAATTGATGTTTTTAGCTATGTCTTTATTGAATGATAAATTCAAATACCAACCAATCTCTTTTCTAAATGTTTGACCATCTTTTACTTTTACATAAGGTTTTCCTCCAGTAGAATCTGAATAAACTGCTTTTTCCATACCGTATAAACCTAAGTCTGCAAGTCTTTGTTCTCTTACTATAGTGTATTTTGCAGTGATTGGTGAAGCATAGATAGATAAATATGGTTGAGGTTTATAATCAAATCCCATAGATAAGTAACCAAATCCTTGAGCTAAAAAATTAGATACATGGTTATTTGTTCTTAAAATATCTGCAGCATCCCATCCTTGAAACATCTGAGTATTTAAACTAAATAAAGCAGCATAACTCAATTTAGGACTTAATTTTCTTCCATATTTAGATAAAAAAACCAATTTGTCTTCATTTTTTACAAATGGGTTATTTATTTTTTTATTAGGATTGTTAGGGTCTGCAATTTTATTTCCACCACTTCTAATAACACCATAAGCTAAATCTAAATAGTTTTCCCAAATGTATTTGTCATTAGCTGGGTGGTAAATAGCAAACATGCTAGAAGTAGCTATAAGGGCAGTGTTGTTTGTTCCACCTTGTGACCAGTTGCTAAAGGTTGTATTTGAAATGTTAGAGGCAAAAAAACCACCCCTTATCCAACCTGTATCTTTTAAGGATTTTAAAGTTGTTTTTTCTGATGCTTTGTTTTTGATTTCATCATCTTGTGCATTGACCGAAGTAATGATCATAACTAAAGCCAAATAAATTATTGTTTTTTTCATGTGTTGAATTAAATTAGTTACTTTTATGCAAAAAAAATGCCAGAATTTTTCTGGCATTTTTTTAATTTTAATTATTATTAAGCATTCTTTTTTGCTTTATTCATAGCTCTAATTACCATGAATAATACAAAAGCGATGATGATAAAATTTATAGTAATTTGAATGAAATTTCCATAAGCTAATACTGCTGCACCTGCTTCTTTAGCTTGTGCAAGTGTATCATAGGACCCATCACCTAATACAATAAATTTGTCAACAAAACTTTTACCTCCCATTAATGCTCCTATCAATGGCATGATGATGTCATCTACCAATGAGGTTACAATTTTACCAAATGCAGCACCAATAATAACACCAATTGCCAAGTCAACTACGCTGCCTTGCATGGCAAATTCTTTGAATTCTTTAATCATTCCCATATTATTTATTTATTTAATTGGGGCAATTCTAATCATTTAAAAATAACAATAAAGTATTATTTTAAAGAAAATTTTAACAGTTTATAAACAACTAGGCTAAAACTTGTTTAACTAGTTCAGCTGCTTCTTTTAATAAAATAGCTGATTTAACTTCTAAACCACTCTCATCTATCAATTTTTTAGCTTCTTCAGCATTGGTGCCTTGTAATCTTACAATGATAGGCACATTGATGTTGCCAAGTTTTTGATATGCATCTACAACACCTTGTGCAACTCTATCACATCTAACAATACCTCCAAATATGTTAATTAATATGGCTTTTACATTTGGGTCACTTAATATGATTTTAAAACCAGCTTCTACTGTTTCTGCATTTGCAGTACCTCCAACATCTAAAAAGTTAGCAGGCTCACCACCACTTAATTTTATGATGTCCATAGTTGCCATTGCCAAACCTGCTCCATTCACCATGCAGCCAACATTGCCATCCAACTTTACATAGTTCAAGTTGAATTTTTTAGCTTCTACTTCAGTAGGATCCTCTTCACTTTCATCTCTTAATGCTTCAAAATCAGTGTGTCTGTATAATGCGTTTTCATCTAAATTCACTTTGGCATCCACAGCAATGATTCTATCATCAGATGTTTTTAATACAGGATTAATTTCAAACATTGCACTGTCAGTATCATCATAGGCTTTATACAATGCAGTAACAAATTTCTCCATTTCTTTTTGAGCTTTGCCTGATAAACCTAAGTTAAACGCAATTTTACGAGCTTGAAATCCTTGAAATCCAATTTTTGGATCTACCCATTCTCTATGTAATTTTTCAGGACTGTGTTCAGCTACTTCTTCAATATCCATCCCACCTTCGGTAGTATATATGATAACATTTTTACCAGTAGCTCTATCTAACAACACACTCATGTAATATTCTTTTGGTTCACTTGCGCCTGGATAAAAAACATCTTGAGCAATTAAAACTTTGTTTACAACTTTCCCTTTAGCGCCAGTTTGAATGGTCACTAAGGTTTTGCCTAACATGTTTTCAGCAATTGTTTTTACTTCAGCTAAATTTTTAGCTAAAGAAACACCTCTTTGTTCTGAACCTTCAATTTTACCTTTGCCTCTTCCTCCAGCGTGTATCTGAGCTTTAAGAACAACCCAACTGGTTCCTGTTTGAGCTTGTAAGTCTTTACATGCTTGTACAGCTTTCTCAGGGGTGTCGGCAACAATCCCTTCTTGAACAGCTACTCCGTATTTTTTTAAAATTTCTTTGGCTTGGTATTCGTGAATATTCATTATAAAAATATGATTTAAATTAAGTTGCGAAACTACAAAAATTATTTCAATTAGAATTAGGGAAAATTATTTTTTTAAATATATT
>CAYVDH010000067.1:0-17192 GCA_964450355.1 uncultured Flavobacteriaceae bacterium | reverse complement strand
TTTAAACAAATTAATAGAAATACAATTAAACGACAATTGTAAGGCCAGAGAAATTGATGAACATCAACTCAATCAATACGTCAAAGCCAAATTGCCTAAAATAAGATCTCAAGAAGAATTTTATAATTATTTAAAAAATCAAAATCTTTAAATTTGCCTCATTGAAATCTTTATTTACTCTCAATCATTTTTTTATAAAATACAAATGGTTACTTATCTCAGGAATCTGTTTTGTCATTTTATCTAATCTTTTTACAGTTGCTATGCCCTACTTTGTGAGGCAAGCTTTGAATCAAATAGAATTACAATCCAATTTATTAAATGCAGTAAAAAACAGCAAAGCATACAGCAACATCAGCGGAAAGTTAATCAATAACACTTTGTTTTTTGCTCTATTAATTTTAATTTCTGCCATCATCAAGGGTTTTTTTATGTTTTTAATGAGGCAAACTATCATTGTCATGTCTAGGAAAATTGAGTTTGATTTAAAAAACAATATTTTTAAAAAATACCAAGAGCTTTCATTTAACTTTTACAGACAAAACTTTACTGGCGATTTAATGAATAGAATTAGCGATGATGTGAGCAAAGTGCGAATGTATTTAGGTCCTGTGATCATGTATTTAATCAATTTAATTTTCACTTTTGTGTTTGTTATTTACATGATGTTCAGTGTAAACATGGAGTTGAGTATCTATATTTTATTACCACTTCCGGTGTTGTCTGTATCCATTTATCTAATTAGCAACATCATGAATAAAAAAAGTGATTTGATTCAAGAAAAACTGAGCGATGTTACTTCTTTGGCTCAAGAGACGTTTTCAGGCATTAGAATCATCAAATCCTTTGCTGCAGAAAAACATTTTGAACACAAAATGCAATTAGAAAGTGAAAACTATCGCGAATTAAAAATGAGTTTAACCAAAGTAGAATCTGCCTTTAATCCTATGATGATGTTGCTAGTCAGTTTAAGCACATTAATTACGGTGTATTTAGGTGGTAAAGGTGTCATCGAAGGGACTTTTACTTATGGCAATATTGCTGAATTTGTGATTTATGTGAACTTATTAACTTGGCCCGTTGCAAGTTTAGGTTGGATTACTAGTTTAATACAAAGAGCTTCGGCATCGCAAACCAGAATCAATGAATTTTTGAATTTAACACCTGAAATTGTCAATAATAACTTGAATGCATTTGAATTTAAAAATGAAATAGCATTCAAGAATGTCAGTTATACATATCCTAAGAAAAATGAATTTGCTTTGAAAAACATCGATTTAACCATTGGAAAAGGCAAAACAATCGGAATTATGGGACAAACTGGAAGTGGGAAGACTACCTTAGCTTTGCTTTTACTCAGATTAATAGAATGTGATGAAGGCGAAGTGATAATAGACAATGAAAATATTAAGGACATCAATTTAGAACAATACAGAAATCAAATCGCTTATGTTCCACAAGATGTATTTTTGTTTTCAGATACCATTAAAAACAACATCATTTTTGGACTAAATTTTATTCCATCTCAAGAAGATATAGAGAATGCTGCTAAACTTGCTCATGTTCATCAAGACATCATTGGATTTAAAGATCATTATGAAACCATGGTAGGCGAAAGAGGGATCACATTGTCTGGAGGTCAAAAACAAAGGATAGCAATTGCTAGAGCATTGATAAAAAACCCTGAATTGATTGTATTAGACGATTGCTTATCTTCAGTAGATGTAGAAACAGAAAAAATCATCTTAACTAATTTAAATACCAATTTATTTGGAAAAACCTGTGTCATTATTTCGCATAAAACTAGCAGTGTGAAAAATGCCAATACCATCATTTCACTTGCCGATGGACAAATCATGGAACGTGGAAATCACGATGAATTATTATTAAAAAAAGGGTATTATTGCGACATGCACCAATTACAAGAAATCAATTAATAACAATGGAAAACATTGAAAAATATTATGCAAGTGCAAGCTTAATCCAGCTAAAGAAATTATGCAATGAATTGGATGAATTAGAATTGAGTTCAATTCCTGTATTGCAAAAAGAATTGATAAAAAGAGGTGAAATGGATTTGGCATTAAGCATCACTGAGAAACTAACACAGATAACTAAAAATAACATTGAAAACAAGCCAGTAACACACACAAAAGAAGAAATACATAATTACATTCAGACCTTATATAATGAAGGCTTCACTTTTGAACAAATTGTAGAAAACTTGAAATCAAATGGTATTGATATTGATAATAATTCTGAATTTGAAAAATTCAATGAAGAATTTAAAATGAACAGTTATTTAAGTTTAAAATCTGAAGGATTTTCTGATGAAGAAATAAAAGAAAAAATTAAAACTTTAGATGATTTTGATTTAATTAATTTAGAAAAAACTAAAGAAGAATTGATATCAAAGGCTAATTCAAGAATGAATTGGGGAAAAATAATCCTTCTTTTTTCTGGATTCATTTTTCTTATTATTTTATTTAGTGATAATTCTAATTTCTTATTTTTACCATTAGGTAAATTGTTTTTTGGGTATTATTTATATAGCAGCGGTAAAGACAGTTTAAATAAATTAACTTAAATTTTTTATCACTCTGAAAATGTGAGCTTTAGAAATAAATTTAGTTCCTATTGAAACTAAATTTATTTTCATATCGTCTAAAAGGACAAGAGCGTTCAAATTAATTTATTCATTATGAAATTAGTCAGTGTGTTAAATTTAAATCGTATTTATTCTCAATTAAAAATGTTTGTTTGTTGTTTATCAAAAAAAAATGAACGCTCTTTAAATTTAATAGAAGAAAAAGTGCCAGAGGTAAGTGAAATTCTGCCTAATCTTAATTTGCATATCAATCAAAACATTGATTCCATAGATTTAGAAATCTTTAATTTTAAATGTTTACAAAAACACAAGCTTGAAATATCCATTCAAAACATTTCAGGTGAAACAATTTACTGTGAAGAAAAGAAACCTTTTCATTCGTTTTATTCCATCAATACATTTAATTTTGAAAAAGGTTTATACCTCATCAAAATCAAATTGAGCAACAACCAATGGTCTCAAAGAATTTACATCAGAAAACCCAACATTGGGGCAGTGAATGCAGCTTGATTTTATTTTAAAGCATTGATCAACTTTATCATGGTTTTAAATGACAATGATGGATTTGATATTTGATTGACAGTACCAGTAATGTATAGTTTTTTCTCAGGGTTAGCAAAAGCTAAAGCTCCTGACAAGCCTGAATGACCGTATAATTCAGGTATTTTTCCAAAAGGATTCATAATCCATGGCAATTTGAATATATGAATACCTACTCCACTTTTCATTGGAAAGAAAATCCTGTTCCAAGTTTTTAATGTTTCAATGTTTTCTTTAGGGAACCATCTTGAATTGAAAAATGAATGTAAAAAGTTAAATAAGTCTTCAGAATTTGATACAATTCCACCATCAGCCCCAAATGAAGTCATTGCCTTGGGTATATGCAATTGCATTTGTTTGTAATAAAGAGGTTTTACACTGTCATCGTTAATGTCATGATACATATATGTATTTTTTAATCCCAAATCATTGATTATTTCTTTACATAAAATGTCCTTAATTGGCAAGTCAAATTTTATCTCTAAAATTTTACCTAAAATCTGAAAATTAGTATCCGAATAAAAAGCTTTTCCAGCGTAACCAGGAGGAAACTTTGGTATAAGTGATTTATTGTATTTTAAAATCTCATCAAAATCCCAATACCTATCCTCTCCTTTTAATAACTCATTTTCTATGCTAACTCCATCCTTTTTTTGTTGAAAATAATCTGGCAATCCAGATGTATGTGCTAACAAATGCTTCATAGTAATTTTTGAAGTGTAATCAATTCCATTTATAACATGAAGTTCATTCAATTGTTCTTTACTAAAATAAAGGTTTAAAGTGTCCTCAAAATGAAAATTACCAAGGTGTATGTGTTTTAAAAACACAGCAGTAATAAACAATTTTGTAGTGCTAGCAATAAAATATTTTTCATGTAAAGAGATGTTACCACTTGCTCCCAGCCAATTATCTTCTCCAATATTTATGAAAAACTGAGTTCCAAATACCTGTTTATTATCTACAGTATTATCTAAAATTTTTTGAAGTTTATCTGCATTCATTTTACATGTTTAACTGTAAACCATCGTAAGCCAATTCAATACCCTCAGGCAACTCATTATTTACTTCATCATGCAATCCCAGTTGATGACTGATGTGAGTAAAATATGTTTTTTGCGCTTTAATTTTTTGGGCTATATCAATAGCTTCATCAAGTGTAAAATGACTAATGTGAGTTTCCCTTCTTAGAGCATTTAAAACTAAAATTTCACTTCCCATAATTTTAGCTAACTCTTCGTCATCTATTCTATTTGCATCTGTAATGTAAGTAAAATCATTGATTCTAAAACCAAAAACAGGTAATTTATAATGCCATACTAAAATTGGTAAAATCTTCACTCCCTCAACAACAAACTCTTTATTTTCTATGTTAATTAAATTAATTTCAGGTATTCCTGGGTATTTAAAATCCGAAAAAATATACTGGTACTCTCTCCTTAAGGCTTGTTCTACTTGTTTAGTACAATAAATGTTGATAGGCTTTTGATGAACATAATTAAATCCTCTGATGTCGTCCATGCCAGCTATGTGATCTTTGTGTTCGTGAGTAAACAATAACGCATGCAAATCTGGTGTAGCTTCTCTTAGCATTTGTTGTCTAAAATCAGGTCCGCTATCTATGACAATGATTTTATCGTTTATTTCAATTTGGATGCTGCTTCTTAATCTTTTATTTTTAGGATGGTTATTTACACACACATCGCATTTACATGCTATGATAGGTACTCCCTGTGATGTTCCTGTCCCTAAAAAAGTGACTTTCATGTTTATTTATCATCTAACAAGTCTTCTGATCCTAAATCAAAATCATTTTCAAAATCTTCTGATTCAGATTCTTCACCTTCTTCGCCAAACCCTTCTTCATCAAAACCTTCATCTTCAACAACGTTTTGATTTGCAACTAGTTTATTAGCTATTTCATCAAATTCATTTTCATCAACTACTTTAAATCTGTTGGTACCTTCATTTTGTTTAGGCGCCTTCCCTACTGTTTTAAATACCAATGGATAATTGATTCCTTTAATTTCATTTTGTATGCTTTGAAGTTCAACCATTAAAGTCCATTGTTCGTTGAAATCTGTAATCAATATCATTTTTTGATGAGGATCATTGATGTGGTCTTTTAACTTTGTTTCAGACATTAGTAATTTTCTATTGTCTTTATTTAACAAATTAATTTCCTTTCCTTTTCTCCAATTGTCATCAGATATGTAAAAAGATGAATCCAATTTGAGATTGAAAGAAAGACTTTCAATGATTATTTTAAAAAAATCATAAAAGGAATTGTTTGGATTTAAATCATATATCCTGTATATGTCTTCGTTTTCCTCGAACCAAACTTTAAATCTATAAACCATTTGGCAACAAAGTTAATTATTTTTTAAAAAGATATTCCGTTGTTCAGCAAAATCTTTTAAAAAATTAAATGCGTCTTGAAATTCATCTTTCACTTTTCCCTCAAGAATTGCCTCTCTTACTGCTTCCTTTAATGTTCCAATTTGTTTTTTATCTTGAATATCAAAATGCTCTAAAATGTGATTCCCATTGATTGGTGGCTGCCAATTTCTCAATTTATCTTTTTCATCTACCAATTTTATTTTTTCTTGTACCAGTTTAAAATTGGCTTTAATTTTATCTACTTTTTTCTCGTTTTTACTAGTTATGTCGCTGTTGCACAACATCATTAAAGAATCTAAATCTTCACCAGCATCTACCATTAGCCTTCTTATTGCGCTATCAGTTACTACCTCTTGTGATAATACAATAGGCCTTAAATGCAACAACACCAATTTCTCTACCAATCTCATGTGTTCATTTAACGGCAGTTTTAATCGAGTAAATATTGGCTTAACCATTCTGCTGCCCTTATCTTCATGACCATGAAATGTCCATCCTATTCCTGGTTCAAACCTCTTTGTTTGCGGCTTTGCTATGTCGTGAAGAATGGCCGACCAACGCAACCACAAGTCTTTTGTCTGGGTACTGATGTTATCTAATACTTGTAATGTATGATAAAAATTGTCTTTATGGCTAATGCCTTGTATGGTTTCTACTCCATGCAAAAGACACATTTCTGGAAAAATAATAGACAACAAACCGGTGTCAAATAAATATTCAAATCCAATGGATGGCAATGGTGAAAGGATGATTTTATTTAACTCTTCAGTAATTCTTTCTTGAGTTATGATTTTAATTCTTTCTTTGTTCCTAACTATTCCATCGTACGTATTTTCTTCTATTTTAAATCCTAATTGGCTTGCAAATCTGATAGCCCTCATCATTCTTAATGGATCATCACTGAATGTTTTATCAGGATTTAAGGGTGTTCTAATGATTTGATTGTCCAAATCGTTTAATCCATCAAATACATCTATCACCTCCCCAAATTTATCTTTATTTAAGCTGAAAGATAAAGCATTAATGGTCAAATCTCTTCTTTCTAAATCATCTTTTAATTGGCCTTGAACTACCACTGGATTACGGCTATTTTCAGAATAACTTTCTTTTCTTGCACCTACAAATTCAATGTCAATGTCGTTGTTTTTAATTTGAGCAGTGCCATAAGTTTTAAAAAAACTAAACCTACCCCCGTTGATTTCATTTGCAACTAATTTGGCAAAAGCTATGCCATCTCCCACTACTACAATGTCAATGTCTTTACATTCTCTTTGCAGTATGGTATCTCTCACAAAACCACCAATTGCATACACTTCATAATGATTAACATCAGCTATTTTTCCAATTAATTTCAAGGTTTCATATACCTGTTTTTCTATATCATTTTCTGTTAAATACAAGGGAGCAAAAATAATTTAAATTAAACATTTCGTATTCATTTATTTTACAATTGATTTTTAAATGGCAGATTAATGCATATTTGCAGAATGAAATTTTTATCTTTAAGCTCTGTTATATTGCTATTATTTTCATGTCAATTTTCCAAAACAGAAGTAGATGCAATTTATTATAACGGGAATATAAATACTCTTAACGATTCTCTGCCAACAGCTACATGCATGATCATCAAAAACAAAAAAATAATAGACATTGGCTCTGATGAATTATTAAATAAATACAAAGTTAAAAACAATAAAACAGACCTTTTTGATTTAAAAAAACAAACTGTATATCCAGGATTTATTGATGCTCATTGCCACTTTTATGGCTATGCTAAAACCAGCTTAAGTTGCCAACTTACAGGAACAAAATCTTGGGAAGAAATCATCAATAAACTGGATAGTTTCTCCGAACAAACTAGCTCTGCTTGGCTAACAGGAAGAGGTTGGGACCAAAACGATTGGTCAATAAAAAAGTATCCAACTAACGACAAACTAAATCAAAAATTTCCTGATAGACCAGTCATATTAAAACGTGTAGATGGTCATGCTGCCATTTGCAATCAAAAGGCATTAACCCTTGCTGGAATAGATGCAAACACTAAAATACAAGGCGGTGAAATTCTGTTGGACAAAGGAAAATTAACTGGTGTATTGATTGATAATGCTGTAGATTTAGTTGAAAAAATTGTAATTAAACCAAGTCAAAATGATGTAATAAAAGCACTACAAAATACCGAAAAGGAATGTTTTAGCAAAGGTTTAACAACATTAGCTGATGCTGGACTAGACTTAAATGAATGTTTGTTCATTGATTCATTAGGAAAAATAAATTCATTGTCAATATACACTTATCTCATGCTTAACCCCAACGATGCCTCTTTTCAATTTGCTAAAAACAAAGGCATTTTGGAAAATGACAACACAAAAATATGCAGTTTCAAATTGTATGGCGATGGCTCATTAGGAAGCAGAGGGGCTAAATTAAAACAAGATTATTGCGACCAAAAAAACCACAATGGTTTGATGATTTATTCTCAAGATTTTTATTTAAAAACTTGTCAATGGATTAAGAACAACACAAAATATCAGGTAAATACGCATTGCATAGGTGATTCGGCCAATCGTTTTATATTGGATGTGTATTCTCAATGCTTAACAAAAAACAACGATGAAAGATGGAGAATTGAACATGCTCAAGTTGTAGATCCTAAAGACATGGTATTATTTCAACAATACAATGTAATCCCATCTGTACAACCAACACATGCAACAAGCGATGGCCCTTGGGCAGAAGAAAGATTGTGCAAACACCGTTTGAATGGAGCTTATGCTTATAAATCACTTCTCAAAACCAACCAATATCTACCTTTAGGCACTGACTTCCCTGTTGAGTACATTGACCCACTATACACATACTACAGCGCAGTATATAGACAAAGTGCAACTTCTCCTATGGATTCTCCTTTTTTAATCAATGAAAGTTTAAGTCCAATTGAAGCTATAAAAGGCATGACTATTTGGGCAGCAAAAGCATGTAAATTGGAGCACAGAAAAGGCAGTTTAGCGAAGGGAATGGATGCCGATTTCATCGTTCTAAATCAAGACTTATTATCCTGCAAACAAGAACAAGTACTGAACACTAAAATAGTAATGACTGTAAGTTCAGGTAAACTCGTTTTTAAAATTTAACTAGTTTCGAATCATTGCGGTAAACAGCATAGATTACGGCAATAAATCCCCAAAGTGGAGCTGCTATTTTATCAAAATCACTGTAATTATTCAAAAAAGCATGTATGTAATAAGTTACTAATCCCAACAAAACTGCTGTAGTTAAACTTGATTGCCATTGTGGTCTTGATTTTTCATAAATGACTTTCAAACCCAAATATACTGATGAAAGGAATATGCCAATCCAACTTAGAAAACCTATAAGTCCTGTTTCAGATAGGGAATTAAAATATTCGCTGTGAGTATTTCCTAAGTCACCCGAGTGTGTGCTTATCAAGGTCAATTGCTCAGGCCTTTGAAATGGAGCATATTTAAATGTATAAGTTCCTGGGCCAAATCCAAACAAAGGGCGTTCTTTAAACATTAAAATAGCGCAATTCCAACGGTTTACACGTTCTTGGTTACTTGGGTCGGTGGTGATATTTGATACAGACTGAGCGTGCGACTCCAAATCGTCTGCGCTGCCTTGTTTATTTCTTTCTAAACTGTATAACAACTTATCCTGAAAACTGTAACCTATGACAAAAAGCAAGAGTAATGCAGCTACAATGGTTTGAAATTTAATTTTTAATTTAATAAGCAAATAAAAAACAAAGGCTCCAATTAAGCTTATCCAAGCAGCTCTGGTATAAGAAAATACTATTGCAAATAACAATGTAAAGGATACAAAACCAAAAAATAAAGAATGAAAATAACTTAATTTAAACAACCTCGCCCGAAGAGTAAACATGATACACGCTGGAAAAACAAAGGCTAAAAATGCTCCATAAATGGTATGATCCTGAAAAAAAGGTTTCATTATTTGATACCCCCAATGCCTAGAAAAATCCTCTTTATAATGCTTAAACAACGTATAAACAGCCAATATAAAAGTAGAATAAATTAAGTATGTCAAAAACCTTCGCATGTTATTCACATCTTTGAACACAAACGTAAGTAGGATAAAAAAAGTACTGATAAACCACAATCTAGCTATAAAATATTTGAGTGATACAAAAGGCATGGTGCTAAAAATGACTGTAAGCAACATCCAAACAGTGTTCAACAAAATAAAGAATACGAGTGGGTTTTTTAATACCTTAATTTCAACTTTTGCTTTTGTAAATACCCAAAAAATGAAAAATATAAATGCAATCCATATCATTGGTTCTGTGGGTATAGATAGACCTAACCCACCAGCTACATCTGAGACAAAAAATGATAAAGGAACCAAAGAACATATCAATAAAACATAAAATGAAGGATTGAAATAACATAAAAAAAACAAAACCAATCCAACAGGTACTAAAAACAAAAAGTAATACTCCAGTGAAACAACGGCAATAGTAAAGGCAATGATGGAACACAATACCATCAACATCCATTTAGGATTAAGTCTCAATATGTCAATCGCTTTTTTAATGAATCTACTTTTTTATTTTCTCGTAAATTGCAAAAAACAAGGCAGAAATAATGACAGAACCAATCAATGAAAACAAAACAATTAACTTTCTTACAGGGTAAGAACGCTGCTCTGCAGGCGACCCTGAACTAACAGTAAACTTGTTCGTTAATCGTTCTTTTACATCTACTTCGGCTTTTTCATATTTTGCTTTTAAATCCGACAATTTATCCAATTCCAATTGCAATGTTTCTGTTAGTGAGGTAAATTGTCCACCAAAAGACACCAATTCTTTTTGTTGAGCCATTAAATCATCAATTTGTTTTTGAGTTCCTTTAGATCTTGCTTTGTAAATTTCCTCAGCCAAAGCTCTAGATTGCTCTTCGTAGTTAGTTACTCCATTTTCACCAATTTTTAAAATATCAGCTTTAATTTGATTTACTTCGTTTTCTTTAGCTTGTAATGCTCTTTTCATGATAGCTAATGCAGGCACTGCAACCTCTTGTTGTATTTCATTTTTAATTGTATCGTATAAATTAGATACTCCATTAGCTATATCAGCAGCTTTTTTTGGGTCCTCGTCTAATACATCTATTTTGATTGACAAATACCTTGTTCTACTGAAGGAAATGTTGTTGTCAATTTTTTTCTGTAAAATGGTATTTTTAAGTGGGCTATTTTCGTCAATTTTATAATGTTTCATTAAGTTAAAATTGCGAACCAACCTTTCAGTCAACCTTGCAGATTGTAGTATTTGTAGTGCTTTTTCAGCTTCTTCTTCTTCCCCAAATTCTAATGGGTCTTTTTGTCTTTGGGATAAATCAGTTAATAAAGCATTACTTATGGAGTTATTAGTTGTAGGATAAAAGATAACTGTAGATTTGTATTTGGGGGTAAGTAAAAAAGAGACAATAGCGGATACAACTACAGAAGCTATGGCAACATATAATAATTGTTTTTTCCATCTGATAAATAAATCAATTACATCTTTAAATGTAATTAATCCATTGCTTCCATAAATTCCTGATTCTACAAATTCTTTATTTTCGGTCATTCTGCTGTATTTTTAATAAGTTGGCAAAAATAAGAAATTAATAAGAGTTTGGATACAATCAATTTTAAAGAAAATTATTGTTCATTTTTTTGTAAAAGTTCTTTCAGTTTATCCACAGTAAATATTTTCAATATAAAAGGAAAAAGAATGGAAGTAAAACCGATAATCATCAATGGAATAACAATAAAATCAATAGATTTCACAAAAAACACCAACCCTATTTGACAGAATGTAAAGACGAATAATTTATTTAACAAAGACCAATTTAATTTGAATTTAAATAAATAAAAACACCTGAATAAACATAAAAATCCAAAAACAAACTGTGTAATGACAGAACTTATTGATGCCCCATGTGATTGGTATTGAGGAATAAACACAAAATTCAAAATCAAATTGGTTAATAAGGCTATGATTGCAAATACATTCATGGCTTTGATGTCTGCTTTGGCAGTTAATAAAGTACCAAAAACATACACCAAACACATTGGAACAAAACACAACATGATGTTTTTGAATATTTTATAAGACAAATTTAAATCTTCTACGTCATTGAAATCATAAAGTAAGTTCAATAACCTATCGCCCATCAACCACACTATAATCACAGTAGTAATGGATATAACATACAACATTACTCCAGACAGGTTAATCAAAGATACAACAGATTTGTTTTCAGAAATTAATCGGCTGAACATGGGTAACAATATACCAGAAAACAACATTGCAAACATGGTAGCAGCATCTAAAAGCCTAAAACTTTGAGCATATATTCCATTGTGGTACAAATAATCTGGCAATAACCATTGCATCATTGCTACATCCAATCTGGTGTACAATCCCATCAATGCAAACAACAAAGCAAAAGGTAAACTTTTTAAAATCAATTGTTTTATTGAATTTTGAACTTGTTCATTGTTCCGTTCTATCTTTTTATAGGAAGTGATGTTGTATTTCAATGAAATAAGCAAAGAAATCAACAAGCCTATGGATTGAGCTAAAATAAACGCATAAATACTTCTGTAATTGGTAAAATAAAAAACAACACTAATTATAATCGCAATACCTTTGTCACTGACACTGAGAACACTATCTATTGTAAATAGATGCAAACCGCTTAAATTACTTCTGAAATACAACACAAAAGATGTTAGTATTTGATTGAATGCAATCAGCAATAGCAAGGATATGGAATGTTTTGATAAAAGGCCAACCAATACCACTACAAGAAAAAAAAATGCAGATAAAACAATCTTTAATCGAACAAATGCCTTAATGTTTACTTTGAAAAAATTGGAATTTGAAGCAACTTGTGCTTGATTAAAATTTTGGATTCCAATGTCCAATAAAATATTAAAAATAAGGGCCAAATTCAATGCAGTATAATAACTGGAATAATCGTCTCTTAATTCATTTTGAGCTACCCTGTCTATCACCAACAACCAAATGGGTTTGATGATGATGTTTAACAATTGAGTTAATGCAATATTTTTTAAAAATAATTTACTCAATTTTAAAAACTATAAAATTCACCACTCAGTTTATAATAAAAGGTATTGGCTAACATCAAAGCGCGTTGTTTAGCCATTTCACATTTTTCACCTTCGTACATTTCATCTATGGTTTCATTAAAGTATCTTAACCAAGTAATGAAATGATTTTTTTCTAGATTCAGATGAACGTGTTGTTCAAAAACATTGGTTTTGTATCCTTCTTTATCTAACAATATAAACTCCCAAAAAGCAATGATTTTAGGCATGTGTTTAGTCAAATCAAGGTATTCAAAAATGGGCTTAGTCAATTCGTCATTCAATAATTTTTGATAAAAGGCATGCATACACACATCAATATCTTCTGATGTTTTTATATCATTTTTCATTTTTATGCAAATATATTTTTTATTTTGCGTCTTTTAAATTTAAATTGTACAAAAATGAATTTGTCTGAATCTGAAAAAACCTTGCTACACTATTTTGGTTACGACAAATTCAGACCTTTACAAAAAGAAATTGTTGAAAATGTAATTGCAAAAAAAGACACCATTGCTTTGTTGCCTACAGGTGGTGGTAAATCCATTTGTTTTCAAGTCCCTGCTCTGATGCTTCAAGGCGTTTGCATTGTCATATCGCCACTCATTGCATTAATGAAAGACCAAGTGGAAAACTTAAAAGCCAGAAACATTCAAGCGTTGGCTTTATACAATGGCATGAGTCAACGTGAAATGCAATTTGAACTAGAAAATTGCATCAATGGCAAATACAAATTTTTATATGTGTCGCCTGAAAGGCTCAACAGCAAACAATTTATCGATTACGCCCGCAACATCCCTTTATCTATGATTGCAATAGACGAAGCTCATTGCATCTCTCAATGGGGATTTGATTTCAGACCCAGTTATTTGCACATTCCTCAGTTTTACTCCTACTTTAATGACATCCCTAAAATTGCCCTTACTGCAACGGCTACTTCTGAAGTGATTAAAGACATAAAAGAAAAACTTGATTTAAAGAAACCTACTGTATTCTCTAAAAGTTTTGTACGAAACAACCTAAGCTATGTTGTTTTAAAAACAGAAAATAAATTAGAAAAAATATTGAGCTTATGCAAAAAACTCAAAGGAACTGGTTTAGTATATGTTAATACCCGTAAAAAAACAATGGACATCAGCCATTTCCTCAATCAAAATGGAGTGGTTTCAGACTTTTATCACGCTGGAATACAAGCCAATGAACGAAATGAAAAACAAGAACATTGGAAACAAGACAAATTAAAAGTGATGGTGTGCACCAATGCTTTTGGTATGGGCATTGATAAGCCCAATGTCAGATTTGTAATCCATGAACAAAAGCCTGAATCATTAGAAGCCTATTATCAAGAAGCTGGAAGAGCAGGCAGAGACAATGAATTTTCATATTGTATTTTGTTGTTTCACCCTTCTGATTTTAATCAAGATGAATTCCATTTCAACTTGAAGTTCCCAGATAAAAAAACAATAAATGCAACGTATGAACTCATCAATAATTATTTGAAAATTGCTGTAGGTTCAGGCAAAAATGAAATTCATGATTTTGAAATCAATAAATTTTGTGAAGCCTACCAATTGGTCCCTACTAAAATATATCCAGTATTGCAATTGCTTGAACAAGAAGCCTATTTTCAGTTTTCTGATTCAGTGTGGACACCATCGCGTATGAGGTTCATTGTAAATTATGAAACTTTGTATGATTGGCAATTAAAAAACAATGAAATTGATGCCTTGTCTAAAGTTTTATTGCGTTCTTATGGAGGTTTATTTGATTTTTACACCAATATTTATGAAAGGGAAATTGCTCAACGATTAAATAAAACTGAACTTTGGGTAAAAGAATGGCTAATGAAATTACATAAAAACAACTTGGTAGATTACGTTCAACAATCGGGAGTTTCAAAAATTGTATTATTAGAAAACCGATTTATAAGCATAGACTTTAATACAAATAAATTGAATTTCCTAAAAGAAAGGTATTTGAAAAAACAAGATTCAGTGAAGAAATATGTCACCAACAGCGACCGATGTAGAAACCTAATTTTAGTTAATTATTTTGACGAAAAGAATAACAAAGATTGTGGAAATTGCGATGTTTGCATCAATAAAAAAAGACAAAATTTAAAAAAAGAATCGTATTTAAAATACCAACATGAAATTAAAACCTTATTGCAACAACATCAAATAACATTAATGAATTTAAAACAGTATGTAGAAGGCGATATTGCAAACGAGTACATCAATACCATGCGTTGGATGTTGGATGAACACATCATTTTAAAAAACAGCGAAGGGCACTTAATATGGAACAGCGAACAAAAATAATCATAGCTATTACAGGTAACATTGCAACTGATCAAAGAATGCAAAGAATTGCTACAAGCCTATCAAAATGGCATGATGTCACCTTGTATTATCGTCAGTATTTCAAAAATGAAAGTTCCAAATTGTCAACTACAGATTATGCTTTTAAATGCATTAGCTTGAACACTAAAATAAAATCAGGAATTCTATTTTATTTCATTTACAATTTAAAATTAATTTATAAACTGATTAAATGTAACACAGATGTTTACAATGCAGTAGATTCAGATACTTTAATGGCTTTTACTTTTCTTTCAATCATCAAAAGAAAACCACTGGTGTTCGATGCCCATGAATTTTTTAAAGAAGTACCTGAATTAGAAAAAAAAACAATAAAAAAATGGATTTGGCATAACATCACTAAATTAGGGGTTATGCAAAGTAAAACGTGTTATACTGTCTCTGACTCCTTGGCAATTGAATTAACAAAAGAATACCAGAAAAGATTTGAAGTGATAAGAAATGTACCCGATAAATCCGAAATAACTGAAAACAAATTTCCTGTTTTTACAATCATTTATCAAGGGGCATTAAATAAAGGAAGAGGTCTTGAATTGTTAATTAAAACCATTAAAAACCACCATGACATTTGTTGTATCATTGCTGGAGAAGGTGATTTGAGTCAACAATTAAGGTGGCTGAGCAAAGGAATTACTAACCTTAATTTTGTGGGATTATTAAGTCCTTTAGAGTTAAAAAAACTGACACAACAATGCCATGTTGGATACAACTTATTAGAACCTATAGGCAAAAGTTATAAATTATCGTTAAGTAATAAATTTTTCGATTACATACAAGCTGAGATACCTTCCATTTCAAGTGAGTTTATAGAATATCAAAATTTAAATAACACCTATAAAACAGGAGTTTGTATTCCATTTAGTCAGGAAAAATTGAATGACATGCTTGTAGAGATGAAAAACAACACCGCTTATTACAATGAATTTATTACCAATTGTAAACAAGCTAAGAATGAATTAAATTGGGGAATTGAGGAATTAAAATTAAAAAACATATATTTGAATTTTTGAAAAAATCACTTCATGTCATATCCTTTGATGTTCCATTTCCTGCTAACTATGGTGGAGTAATAGACATTTATTTTAAATTAAAATGGTTACATAAATTAGGCGTCAACATCATTCTACATTGTTTTAAATACGGCAGAGACGAACAATCTGAATTGAATAAAATCTGCACTAAAGTCATTTATTACAACCGCAGCAAATACGTAAATCCTTTTATAGGCGACATGCCTTACATTGTAAAAACAAGAAACAATGAAGCCTTATTAGACAATTTGTTGTTAGACAAACACCCTATCCTATTTGAAGGAATACACAGCACTTATTTTTTAAATCATCCCAAATTAAAAAATAGATTTAAAATGGTAAGAACTCATAACATTGAACACGAATATTATAAAAACCTTGAATTGGTTGAATCCAACTATTTTAAAAAATATTTTTTTAGGAATGAATCTGATAATTTAAAAATGTATGAGAAAAAATTAAAACATGCACAATGTTTATTGAGTATATCTTACAACGACTATTTACATTACAAAGGCAAAGGTTTTAATACTGAATTAGTATCTGCTTTTCATGGCAACGACCAAGTGAATATCAAGTCAGGAATTGGCAAATTCATTTTATACCACGGTAATTTATCTGTTGGCGAAAACAATTTTGCGGCTATTCATTTAGTTAATCATGTTTTTAAATACCTTCAAATTCCTATCATCATAGCTGGAAATAATCCAAGCAAAGAATTACAAAAACTGTGTTCGATGTATCAACACATTTCATTAAAAGATGATTGGGACAATCACACCATTAATAATGCCATAAGTGAAGCTCAAATCAATGTATTGTTTACATTTCAAGGAACAGGTATTAAATTGAAATTATTGAATGCGTTGTATTCAGGAAAACATTGTGTTGTAAACAACAAGATGATTGAAAACACAGGATTAGAGGCCTTGTGCCACCTTTCGGAAACCGATGAAATGTGTATTCAACAAATCAATCTATTATGGCAAAAAGAATTTTCGAATGAGGACATAAAAGCAAGAGAAAAAATTTTAAATGAAAAAGGATTTAGCAATTTACACAACGCTAAAATCATTGTAGATTTAATTTAATTATTCC
>CAYVDH010000066.1:4857-17678 GCA_964450355.1 uncultured Flavobacteriaceae bacterium | reverse complement strand
TGGTGTGAAAGTAACTAAAGTAGATAAAGGTCCATTTAAAGGAAAATTGCCAGAAGGATTTATCATCACTAAAATTGACAAACAATCTGTTTACAGCATATCCAATGTGAAATCAATTTTAGAAAATGCAGAGGGTGCAATTTTAATTGAAGGTAAAAATCCCGATGGAACCGATCATGTTGTAGGGTTAAAGATAGAAAAATAATCAAATTTTAAATATTTTATAAATAGCCGAAATTAAAGTTTCGGCTATTTTTTTGCACGTTTTCGTAATTGGCCAGATTAATATTATTGATTATTGCTAAAATATATTTCTTATTGACATTTTTTGCACTTTTAGATATTTTCTGTTTACATGCTACCGAGTTTTATGGTAAAATGCTATTCATGTAAATTTGTATTATGTAAAATACTGAAAATTGATTTATTTATCATTCATTTTTGTATTCAATAAATACCAAATCGCATGAAAAATAAATTAAAAATATTAGCTCTAGGAATTGTTTTAGTATCTTTTTTACCATCTTGTATGATGACCAAATGCAGATATAATAGGGGATGGAGAATTGAAACAAACATAGGAAAAGTTGAAAATCAAATTGAATTTCAGGCAAAAAAAGCAGATAAAAAACAATTAAGAATAGCGCAAAGCAACAACATCAAAGATCTAGTTTTGCCTTTTTCAAATAACAAAGATTCATTGCAAATTCAAGCATCATTAAAACAGACAATCAAATTTCTAGAACTGTCAAAAGAAGAATTAAAACCTAAAAATGAAAAAATAAAAATGAATAAAACTAAACAGAAGTCCAATTTATCAATGATAGAAAGAGAAGAAAATCAAAGTAAAAACTCGATATCAGAAGGTACCAATGTTAAGGATAATTACTTAGGAGATTTTATAGGAGGATTAATAGATGGATTAATGGTTGTTGCATTGGTAATATTAGCCATTGCAATCATCCTATTGATATTTATGTTAGTGCAGGTAGCAATGGTAGATTGGATTTTAGCTTTAATTTTATTGTTTCTAATCGTGTTGGATATACTATTTTTTAATGGGGAACTCACATTTTCTTTGTTATCAAGTTTGTAATTTAATTCTATTGTCTCTATCCTCTCTAACGTTTCTAAAATAAAAAAAGGGCTGATGTTATTCAGCCCTTTTTTTGAGTATTTTATGTTTTTTATTAAGCTTTTAACGTTTTAGCTTCATCCATCCAAGCGTGCCATTGATCCAAGCTTGTCATGCTGTCTTTGGTTTCTAACTCAGCTATTTTCTCATCAGTTAAGTTGATTAAATCATCGTAAGTAAAGATACCAAGAGCGTTCAATCTTTTTTCAAATGCTGGACCAACACCATTGATTTTTTTCAAATCATCACCATCAACTGAAGTTGTATTTTCAACAGTTTCAATAGCAGGTTTTTTTGATTCAGATTTTTTCTCTTTAGTGTTAGAATTAGCGCTATCAAACATGGCTTTAAGATCGCTGAATGCATCTAATTCACCCATAGATTGTTTTTCAGTTGGTTTAGAAGATGATTTTTTGCTTGATTTTTCTGAACCTTTAGTATCTTCAGATTTTTTAGCTTTATCATCGGCTTTCCAAGTGTTGGTATGAGATAGAACAATGCTTTTGTTTTCTTTACTAAATTCAATTACTTGGAATGGTAGTACTTCGTCTTCTTTTACTTTTCCACCATTTTCTTTCACTAAATGACGTTTAGGAGCAAAACCTTCAATTCCATATTGCAATTGAACGTTAGCACCTTTATCATTAACTCCTACGATGGTACCATCGTGGATTGAATTTAATGAGAAGATAGTTTCAAAAGTATCCCAAGGATTTTCTTCTAATTGTTTGTGTCCTAAAGACAATCTTCTATTTTCACCATCTACTTCTAAAACAACTACGTCTATTGATTCATCTTTTTTAATGAATTCTGAAGGATGTTTGATTTTTTTAGTCCAAGACAAATCAGAAACGTGAATTAATCCATCTACACCTTCTTCAAGTTCGATGAATAATCCGTAACTGGTTAAATTTTTAACTATTCCTTTGTGTTTACTTCCTACTTTGTATTTTTCAATGATTGAACTCCAAGGATCAGCAGAAAGTTGTTTAATGCCTAAAGACATTTTATGTTCATCTTTTTCAATGGTCATAACAACTGCTTCAACATCGTCACCTACTTTTAAGAATTCATGTGGACTTCTTAAATGGCTACTCCAACTCATTTCTGAAACGTGAACTAAACCTTCAACACCTGGTTTGATTTCGATGAATGCACCATAATCAGCCACTGTAGAAACTTTACCTTTCACTTTGTCGCCAACTTTAATTTCGCCAAGAGTATCCCAAGGGTGTTCAGAAAGTTGTTTCATGCCCAAAGAAATTCTTTTTTTCTCGTCATCAAACTCCAACACAACCACGTTGATTTTTTGATCTAATTTTAATAATTCATCAGGATGATTGATTCTTCCCCATGAAATATCGGTGATATGTAATAATCCGTCTATACCACCTAAGTCAACAAACACTCCAAATGGAGCTATGTTTTTCACTATTCCTTCAAGAACTTGACCTTTTTCTAATTTAGATAAAATGTCAGATTTTTGAGCTTCGATATCGTCTTCAATAAGTGCTTTGTGAGAGATAACAACGTTTTTAAACACATCGTTTACTTTCACAATTTTGAATTCCATGTCTTTACCAACGTATTGATCATAATCTTTAATAGGTTTTATGTCAATTTGAGAACCTGGTAAAAAGGCATCAATACCTAAAACATCAACTACTAATCCACCTTTAGTTCTGGTTTTTACCAAACCTTTCATGATGGTGTTTTCTTCCATAGCTTTGATGATGTGATCCCAAGCTTTTTCTTGAATAGCTCGTTTTCTTGAGATAATCAATTGGCCATTGGCGTCTTCAACTGTTTCTAAATACACCTCCACTTTATCACCAACATTGATGCTAGGCAAATCTCTGAATTCATTTCTAGAAATGATTCCATCAGATTTAAAGCCTACATTCACCACTACTTCTCTGTCTGATAGAGAAACAATAGTTCCTGAAATAAGTTGATTTTGGGTTAAGCTTTTTAAAGAATTGGAATACAAATTCACTAATTCTTGGTGTTGTGCAGAGTTGTAATTACTAAAACCTGCTTTGTCCATGCTCCAATCGAAATCACCAGGTTGGTTTTCATTGGATTCTGAATTTTGTTTTTTTGTTGTTTTAGGGGTTGCTTCTACTGTAGTAGCATTGCCTTCGTTTAATTGTTCTTCTGTCAAATTTTATTTCCTCCTTTGTTGGGGGCGCAAATTTAGGGTATTTATTTTGAGATTCCTATAGTTTTATCATATAAATTTAAAAATATTTCATAAAAAAAGCCCCAATTTCTTGGAGCTTTTCTAGAATATAATTTAAATTATTTATTTAACTATGCTTTTTGCTTTGTCAGCACCTTTATCGATTGCTTTTTCGATAACTGTTTTGCCATCAGCTTTTACTTCTTCTACAGCACCTTCAACTTTAGTTGCAGTTGAATCAATTGTAGTGTTCATTTTAGCTTTAGCTTCATCCATTTTAGTAGTGAAGTCAGTTTTGTAAGTAGCCCATTTAGCAGTTGAAGCAGCAAATGCAGCTTTGTCTTCTGCAGATAAAGCAGCAGTGTCGATAGTTGAAGTAGCAGTGTTGTAAGCAGCTTCCCAATTAGCCCAAGTAGCTGAATCGTAAGTTACTCCTTGTAAAGCAGTGATTGAATCAATCCATTTAGAAGCAGTAGCAACAGCTGGATTAGATTCTACTTTAGTTGTGTTGTTACAAGCAGCTAAAGCTACAGCAACACATGATGCGATGATAATTTTTTTCATTATTTTTATTTAAATTTTTGCGCAAAATTAAAATTAATTATGAATATTGCAAAAATATTTTAAATTATTTTTTTAAATACCCCAATATCGTACCTCAAAAACGTTGGTCCACAAAAGGCTGAATTGTTAAATTCGGAAATTAATGTATTTACTTACAAAGATTTAATTTTACACTATCCTGTTAAATACATGGATAAATCAAAAATTGTAAAAATAAATGAAATTAATGATGAGGTTCATTATTTAATTCAGGGTGTAGTAGTCGATTTTAGTGAAGTTCTTTTGAAAAATGGCACCAAGCTAAGTGTACATGTAAAGGATAAATCTGCAACCATAGAATTGGTATGGTTTAGTTATTACAAAAACATTTTAAAAGACTTGAAAATTGGGGATCATTACCAAGTGTTTGGTAAAGCAAGCTTTTTTAAAAATAAATATAATTTTACTCATCCCGAATTTTTAAAGTTAGACAATGCTCTAAAATCAACTGCTTTACCCTATGAACCAATATACCCTTTAACTGAAAAATTAAGAAGCAGGTATTTAGATTCTAAATGGTTCTCATCTATAATTTATCAAATTGTTTCACATCCCAAATTTGAAATTGAAGAATACATTCCAGATTCTGTAAAAGGCCCTTTAAAGCTAATAAGTAAAACTCAAGCAATACAACAAATTCATTTTCCAGCATCATTAAAAGTACAATTAGCTGCTGAGAAAAGATTAAAGTTTGATGAAATGTTTTCTTTGGCAATGAGGTCAGAAAAAAGTAAAGCCATTAGAAATTCCATATTCAATGGATTTAAAATAAATAAAATAGGAACTCATTTTAATCAATTTTACCATCATCATTTACCCTTTGAACTTACTAATGCACAAAAACAAGTGATTAAAGAAATAAGGTCAGACATGGCAAAAGGCAATCAAATGAATAGGTTGTTACAGGGTGATGTTGGAAGTGGTAAAACCATTGTAGCTTTTTTATCCATGTTGTTTGTTGAAGATATGGGTTATCAAAGTTGTTTAATGGCACCTACTGAGATATTAGCTACTCAACATTATTTGACCATTAAGCTTTGGACAGATTTGTTGGGAATCAACATAGCATTATTAACAGGTTCAACAAAAAAATCAAAAAGATTAGAAATTTTACAAGAGCTAAAAAATGGAAACTTAAAAATTCTAATTGGAACCCATGCACTAATTGAAGAGGATGTTGAATTCTCTCAACTGGCTTTAACAGTGATAGATGAACAACATCGATTTGGTGTTGCTCAAAGAGCTAAATTGTGGAACAAATCCGATGTAAAACCACATGTTTTGGTTATGACAGCAACGCCCATTCCTCGAACTTTAGCCATGACAGTTCATGGTGAACTTGATTTATCTTTAATCAAAGAATTGCCCAAAGATAGAAAACCCATCAAAACAGTTCATAAAAATGAATTGAATAGAGGAGAAGTGATGGAGTTTCTGAGAATGGAAATTGAGAAAGGAAGACAAGCCTACATTGTTTATCCATTGATAGAAGAATCGAGCAAATTGGAACTGAATGATTTAATGAATGGTTACGATATGGTCAATCAATTTTTTCCTGTTCCCAAATATCAAATTTCTATATTGCATGGCAAACTTAAGCAAGATGAAAAAGACTTTGAAATGAAAAGATTCAAAGATGGAATTACTCAAATAATGATAGCAACTACTGTGATAGAAGTAGGAGTTAACGTGCCTAATGCAACAGTGATGATTATTGAAAATGCGAATAGATTTGGGTTAAGTCAATTGCATCAATTACGAGGCAGAGTAGGAAGAGGTGCTGAAAAGAGTTTTTGCATTTTATTGACAAAGGATGAATTAAATTTTACTTCGAAAAAAAGAATAAAAACCATGTGTCAGACTAACAATGGATTTGAAATTGCACAAATAGATTTAGAACTTAGAGGTCCAGGTGATTTATTAGGTACCAGACAAAGTGGATTGCCAGAGTTTAAGATATTAGATTTGGTAAAAGATGATCTCATCATTGACCTTGCAAAACGCGCAAGTTCCTTCATCATTAAAAATGATCCCTATTTGGAGCTACCAGAAAATAAAAAATTACTTGAATACTTGAAATCTCAAAAAAATGACGATTTGTGGAGTAGGGTGAGTTAGATTTAAGTTGTTTTTTTATACAAATTTTTATGAAATACAATTTTTATGTTAAATTGGTGTTAGTTTTGTAGAGTATAAGATTATTAGGATGAAAATATTATTTACAATTTCGATGTTTTTATTCAGTTATTTAAGTTATTCTCAAGTCAATAACTTTGCATTAGCGAATAAAGAAATGAATGATAAAAATTATGTAAAAGCAGAAGAGTATTATTTATTGGCTATGGCAGAGGAGCCATTTAATTATAATATAGTTTCTTATTATGCTTATTGTAAGCACAAACAATTAAAATATTCCGAAGCTGATTCTTTGCTAAAAATTTCAATCAATAAAGATTCTACTAATGCTATGTCATTTTGGTTCAGAGGATTAAATTATGTAAAACTGAAAAAAGACAGTTTAGCGGTCAATGCTTTTAAGAAATTTATCAAAATTGAAAAAGTAAAAGGAGCAAACACAATATTAGCATATAAAAATGTTGGAGCAGCTTATCAAAGAGAACTAAAATCCAATGGATTGTATAAATGGCAAGTAGAAGACATGATTTATCATTATGAACAAGTAGAAAGACTGGAACCAAGCGATCAAGACATTCCCAATATTCAAAATTTTATAGAAATAATAAAATCGCAAATGCCTGTGACATTTACAGGTAAATGGAAAGCAGTTTTTTAATTTGTTTTTTCAATCAGATTCGTTGTTATTTGCTTAAGTTATAGAACATGAAAACTAGATTTATTTTAATTACACTTTTTGCCTTTTTTTACAATGAAATCAATGCGAGTATAACCATATCTTTCCCAAACAACAATGGCACAGGAACATTTAATAATGGCCAGACCTATGTTTGCAGAACAGACCCTAATAATAATTTTTTGTTAAATATAGAAATTGTTAGTCCAATTTCAAATGGAGGAACTTCGGATTTAAGATACAAAATTGTAATAAATAATGATGTGTATCACAATGGTAGATATAACAATGTACCAAACAATGGTTCAACAACTAATATTGTTTTTACTATGGATGCAAACACGTTTTTAAATTCTGGAAATTTTTCAATTGAGGCAGAATGGTTAACAAATCCTAATGTAATTAATGAAAACTCGAACATCATTTATTACATAGTCAAAGGAATAGAACTTAAATTAGAAAATTCTGACAACGATGGAATGATTTTATTTGGCAAATGTTTTCCTAAGGGTTACATCAAAGCTATAGCCAATGTATGTCCTGGAACTGCTACAAATTATGCAATCGAAGTTCAAGAAATTGATTTTGCAACTGGAGCCAATATTGGGAATGTGGCATTTAAGAACTTAAATTCTGCCGAAGTAGTGAATATCAATGCAGGAATTTTTTCTTTGGAAGATTATGTATTAGCTTGTTCAAATTGTAATTTTAATTTAACCAACAATAAAAGATATCGATTACAAATTATTGTAAATAACAACAATGGTTTATGGATGGAAAAAACATTAAGATTCACCTACAAAACTACAAAATCGGAAGTGTTCATACGAGATCACCACAATCAATCTGGTACAATTCCAGGGGTATTAAAAAGACAAGATAATGGGTATGAACCAAACCTTATGAATGTGAATGTTTTTCGCAGTCCTGATTTATGGAACTCAACGACTTTTACTTCAGGCCCAATTACTACTTCTAGAAATGATAACAGAGGCTTGCAATTGCACGAAGATCCTGAGTACAATGTGGGTTTAAATTACATTTACACTAAAATAAACATGATGGGCTGTGAAAATAACTCTAATACCAATTTAAGATTATTTTGGACAAGAGCTAGGTTAGGGGAGTTATGGTCAAGGCATTGGTTATATAATTTATCTAACAATGCTACATTATCTGGTTATCCCATGGGAAGTGAGATTACTATCTTGTCGCCTAGCATCAATAATCCATATTCTAATGCGTCTAATCCCATAAATTCTGGCACATATTCCTACAATCAAAGTGTCATTTTACCTCCTGTTTCATGGTATCCACCTGATCCTGGTCAATTTAATCCAAGCAATGGCAGCATGACAGGGAATAATGAACCTGTTATTTGTTTGTTAGCAAGATTACAAGAAAAAAATTCGGCTTACGATCCGATTATATGGGAGCCAAATTCTGTGAATCAAAACGTAGAGCCATATGTGAGAAACAACAACAATGTAGCAACAAGAAATACGGCTTTAGTTGAAGGTCCAAATCCAAACAGTGGAGTTGGTATTAATTGGAATACAACTAATTTTTACACAGTAGTTGCCAACAATCCATCTGGAGCTCCAACAACTATTTGTTTAAACAACATTTCTCCAATATTGTCAAATGATGATAATTTATTAAATTATGGAGAAATTGAAATAGGATTTACAAGTGGAATTTGGAACAATTGGATTAACAATGGAATGAATGGATTTGGTTTTACAGTAGTAGAACCTTACGTCATTAGTGTTACTGATCCAGATAGGATGTGTATTGAAAACATATTTATTGGTAATAACATGAATGAACAAATTGGAGTTAGAATGAATTGGGATTTAGGGGTAAATTACAATGCAGATTCATTGTATTTTTTATATGCAATGGAGCAAGTACAGTATGCTAACTTTCCTACTTTTCATGGTAGCGATGTTATCTTTGAATTCCCTGCTTTTTATGAACAAACATCGGCATTAGGAAGTACAATATTGCGAAGTGCAGATGTAAATACTGGTAATTCAGTAGTAGAAAAAGATAAGAAATCGAAAAAAGAAGAAGATTTGAAATCTAAAAAAGAAGATAAAAAATATAAAGGAAAAAATAAAGGCTTGGTTGAAGAAACTGTAAATGATTTTAATTTTCAGTTGTATCCAAATCCTAGTAACTCTTTTTCAACTTTAACCATATTCAATGTAGAAAACTCACAAATAGAAAATTTAAAAATAGTGGATGTTTCTGGAAAAGAATTATCTGTTCAATTGGATTTAAATTATAGATTTAACACCGCTATTGCCACCATTAATACTATTGAATTGTCAGAAGGTATTTATTTTATAAGTTGGTTGCAAAAAGGGGAGTTAAAATCTGTTAAATTGTCAGTATTGCATTAATTCTTGTTCAAAACTTGTGGCTATATAAAGCCATTCTCAAACTAAATTTGCCTTATGAAATTTTTTATTGATACAGCAAATTTAGCTCAAATTAAGGAAGCTAAAGATTTAGGGATATTAGATGGAGTTACTACCAACCCCTCTTTAATGGCAAAAGAAGGAATTGTTGGCGAGGCACAGGTATTAAAACACTACAAAGACATTTGTGATATCGTTGGGAAAGGCGATGTTAGTGCCGAAGTAATTTCTACAACTTATGAAGAAATGATCATAGAAGGGAAAAAATTAGCTGCTATCGATCCTAATATAGTTGTAAAAGTTCCTATGATAAAAGATGGAATAAAAGCGATTAGGTATTTCACAGACAATGGAATTAGAACAAATTGTACTTTGGTTTTTTCTGCTGGTCAAGCCATTTTAGCTGCTAAAGCTGGAGCTACATATTTATCGCCATTCATAGGCAGAGTAGATGACATTAGCTGGGATGGAATGGACTTAATCTCTCAAATTTCTGATATTTATCACATTCAAGGATTTGAAACTCAAATATTAGCAGCATCTGTAAGAAACCCATTACATATTGTTAAATCAGCTGAATGTGGAGCACATGTGGTTACTTGCCCTTTAGATGCAATTTTAGGGTTGTTAAACCATCCTTTAACTGATATTGGTTTGGCTAAATTTTTAGCTGATCATAAAAAAGCTAATGGATAAATGAATCTTGCATCATTTTGAGAAAGAAAATTTTTCAAATCATTGATGACCATAAAAGTAAAAAACCGCTAAATAGGTCTTTTCATACGGTATTATTTACTTTAATCATCATTAGTAGTGTTGTACTTATTTTAGAAAGTGTTAATTCATTTCATGAAAAATTTATTACTCAATTCTTTTATCTAGAGATTTTTACCATTGTTTTTTTTACCATTGAATATATTCTTAGGATATATACTTGTGTTGAAATCAGCAAATACAATTCTCCAATTTTAGGGAGATTAAAATTTGTTTTAACTCCTTTGATGCTGATTGATTTGTTGTCTATTCTTCCAATGTATTTCTTTCTTATATCTGACAATTTAACCAATTTTTACATATTCGGAATTTTCAGGGTTTTGAGGTTGTTTAAAGCAATAAGATATATTAATGCCTTCAGAATAATAGGAAATGTTTTATATGTTAAAAGAGAACAATTATTAATAAGTTTTACTCTGATATTTTTCCTTTTTGTATTTTATTCTTGTGTTATTTTTATCGTTGAAAATAAAGCTCAACCTATTGCCTTTAAAGACATCCCCAATGCTATGTGGTTCACCATTTCTACAATTACTACTGTAGGTTTTGGGGATGTTTATCCAGTTACACCAATTGGTAAAGTAGTTACAGGACTCATGTCAATGAGTGGTTGGTTGATGTTTGCAATTCCTACTTCAATTTTAACTTCTGGATTTTTAAAAGTAATGCTGTATGGAAAAAAACAAACCTGTCCTCATTGTGGTAAACAACACGATTAAAGGAATTTAAAAATAATTTAGTTATAAATCGAATTTAATCTCTTCTGCGAGATCTGTTTCCACCATTGCCCTTGCTATCTTTTCTATAACTGCCTTCTCGTTTATCTCCATTATCTCTTCTTTGAGAATACCCTCCACTAGGATTGTTTTTTCTTTCAAATCTGGAACTTCTATCTCTTCCACCACCTGAAGGAGAATTGCCACTTTTTTCAATTCTAATTTCTCTTCCTCTGTATTTTTTACCATTAAATGCTTGAATAAATTCTTCAGTTATAGCATTTTCTACTTCTACAAAGCTGTATGAGTCCATCAATTCAATTTTTCCTAATTGATTTTTGGTATGACCACTGGTGTTCAATAAAAACTCTAAAAAAGCAGCTTTATAAAAACCATCTTTTCCTCCTAAACTAATAAATAATCTGTTATAGCCATTTCTATTGCTGCCTTCTCTACTACCTCTGCTAGCATCGACATTTAAATCTCCAGCTTTTTCATAATATTTTAAAAAACGATTGAATTCCAAAGAAGCAACCCTTTGAAGGATTTCATCTTTGCTCATATCGCTGAATTGTTCATTTAAATATGGTAAATAATTTTCGTAATCACCATGGCTAATATCAGCTTGTTTTAATTTTTGAATAAAAGAATAAAACTGAGCTTCGCAAACTTGTCTTCCACTTGGTATTTCAAATTTCTCAAATTTTGCTTTGCTTAATCTTTCTATATCTTTTAATCTACCTGTTTCACGCATGTGAAGTATGCTTAAACATATTCCACTTTTACCAGCACGTGCAGTTCTGCCACTTCTATGAGTATATACTTCAGGTTCGTCAGGTAACGCATAATTGATTACGTGTGTGATGCTATCTACATCTATTCCTCTTGCTGCTACATCTGTTGCAATTAATAATTGAAGTGTTTTTTCTCTAAAACGACCCATTACTTTGTCTCGTTGTTGTTGACTTAAATCGCCATGTAAAGCATCTATTTCATAGCCTTCTTTCAATAACTTTTCTGCAATATCTTGAGCTTCCATTTTTGTACGTGTGAAAATGATACCATACATTCCAGGATTGACGTCAATGATGCGTTTTAATGTTTCGTATTTGTGCGAAGCATGACAAAGAAAGTAGCCGTGTTTTATGTTTTTTGCTGTCACATTTGCATCACCAACTTTGATTTCAAAAGGATCTTTCATGAAAGTGTCAGCTATTCTTTTCACTTCTTTAGGCATAGTTGCACTAAATAGCCATGCAGCTTGTCTTGAAGTAGCTTGTTTTAAAATGTATTCAATGTCTTCTCTGAAGCCCATGTTTAACATTTCGTCAGCTTCATCTAAAACAATGTGGGTTACAGTTTCTAAATTAATAGCCCTTCTTTCAATTAAATCAATTAATCTTCCGGGAGTTGCTACGACTATTTGAACACCTTTTTTAATGGCTCTAATTTGATTGTCAATGCTGCTTCCACCATATACTGCCACATGATAAAAACCAGACATGTATTTTCCAAAGTCTTTAAAATCATTTGCAATTTGCATGCATAATTCTCTAGTAGGACAAATCACTAATCCTTGAATATTTTTAGAATTAGTATTGATTAATGACAACAATGGCAATCCAAAAGCAGCTGTTTTACCTGTTCCTGTTTGAGCTAATCCAACAAAATCTTTGGTTCCTTGAAGTAACACCGGGATAGCTTGTTGCTGTATTGGTGTTGGGGTTGTAAAGCCTAAATCATTTAAGGCTTTCGACACAGATTCAGATAAACCCATGTCCTCGAATGTAATACTCATATAAATAACGTGGGTGCAAAGGTAGGTTTAAATATTCAATTTTAAGCTATAATTATTAAAACCCTTGCATTTAAAGGCGATTTCACAGTTATTTAGCTGAAATTATCAAATTTTACTTTTCTCAATTTTAGGTTTTCCCCACTGTTTTTGAAATGCGGATATACTCATTAAAATCAAAGGAATAAGAAGCCAATATAAAAAGTTCATTTCTTTTTTTTCTCCTTCTTGTTGATTCATTGTTTTTAACATTTCTAAGTTTGAGTTTTCAATTTCAATGGAAGTTGAATCCAATGTTTTAGCATTGTCAAAAGTTTTCAATGAATCTTTTTTAATCAATTCATTGTCTTTATCCATTGGAGTAGCATACCATTTATA
>CAYVDH010000066.1:0-4757 GCA_964450355.1 uncultured Flavobacteriaceae bacterium | reverse complement strand
TTTGAATTTAGCCATGAAACCCCAGCTTGTCTGAATTCATCCAACATCGGGGGATTTCCTATGCAGGGATCACATTTCACTCCACTAAATGAAGGTGTGACATTCCAAGCGTATTCTAAAAACACAACATTTCTGTTGTTTAAAAGATATTGTCTGTTGAAGTTTTTTATGTAAAATGAATCAAATTGATTCAAAACAAATGTTGGAATATGGTTGTCAGTTGTCATTTTAACAGTTCTGTAATTTGTACATTCTAATCTTCCCTTTTTAGTAAATGCATATACTATCAAATCTTGGCTACCTCTCGAATTTGCCATACCTAGTCTAATAGGTAGCATAAATCTTTCACTGTTGTATGTGATTTGAATAGGTCTAAGGTAATTGTAATTTGATTGAGATTGGTTTTTTAAATTCACTTTTACAACAAAGAATTTTAACTTGTCATTGATATAAGGTTGTAGAACTTCTCTAGCATTATCTGGAATAGCATAACCATTTTCTTTTAGAAATGACTCTAAACCATTGCTTTCTTCGGCTGATAATATCATGATGTCGTATTCATCTATAGTGTATTTTGCTTCTATTGTTACTTTGTTTTCAGCAGCACTGTATTCCATATCTGAATTTTTTTCGACTGCGCTGTTTGACATAGGTATCCAATTTTTGAATTTTCTGTAATTAGATTCACAAGGGTCTTCATCATAGTATTCAACTAATCGAGGAGATGAATAAGCATCGATTTGATCAAAAAGAAATCTATCTACTACTTTGATGTCTCTTTCTCTTAATATTTCAGGAACTGGAACAACCATAGCAAAATCTTTAACATCTCCTTTGAAATCATTGCTCATTGTTAATGTAGTCAAGGTGCCATCTCTAACAATAATAACCTCGCTTTTGTTGTTAAACAATTGAGAACCTGCCTTTGCGACATAAAAACCACAAAAGGCATATAATTGTGAAGTGGAAATAATGAAAAATAGAGCCAAACCAATGGCGATTTTTTGCTGAAATGAATTTAATTTTGACATATTGAAGTTGATTAGAATTTTAAAGAATGTTTCCAAGAAAAATATTGACCTTTATATAGGTAATCTATTACAGGAGTGGATAAAGAGATGATAAAAAGAGCCTTAATTGGTGCTCCATTCATGTATTTTATTTCTGCAAAATAAAAAGACAATACAGCAATAGAAACACTCCAAATGATTCGGGCTTTTTTGTTGTTTGGTGTGGTGCTTGGGTCGGTGATCATAAAAAATGAATAAAGTAAAAGAGCTCCATTACTCATTTTATGTAAAAAAAAGTCAAAAGGCCATTGAAGAAACAAACAGCTATAAATCAGTTGGATTATGCCATAGGTTAATAAAAAAACTATTCCTGTATCTATTCTTCCCACTTTAAAAAGCATCATTGTGCCAGCAGCACCAATAAAATACAAGAGTATGATATTGCTGCCCCATTGTCCAGGTGAAACCCAAGCATTGTTAGTTAAATACACTGCGGCTATAATACCTATGTTGGCAGGATTAAATATGTGTTTTGTGTTAATTCTTAAAATGTATTTCGATGATATAGCTATAAATCCTGCAAGTATAGCAACCTCAATAGAATCTGTTTTCAGTAATATAGATAAACCTAAAGATGTAACTAATGCACTTTTGACAGCATCAAATGATTTAGAATAAATATAACAGGCTATTATTTGAGTAAGAATGCAACTTAAAATGATGCTTATTATTATTAAAGGGTTAAAATCCCATTTTAAATTTAAAGTTCCATAGATTAAAAATATCAACAAATACATGATTTGGAAAATTCTTGCATCGTTTAATTGATTTGCTATGGGATTTAATGTTTTCATACTTGTTATACAAGGCTAAATACAATTTATGTTGATAAGGTAAATGGTGAAGATTAAATTTTTTTATTTTATCTTTGAACAGATTGTAAATATGAGGAAAGTCCTTAATAAATTAGTTGTACTAAGTATTTTGATGATAAATAATTTATTTATTTACGGTCAACCATATCCTCAAAAAGATTTTATTAATCCAGTGATTGGGCCAATGGAAATCATTGGTACTTTTTGTGAATTAAGACCTAATCATTTTCACGGAGGATTAGATATTAGAACAAATGGACAAATTGGAAGACCTATTGTAGCTATTGGTGATGGATACATTTCAAGGGTAAATATTTCTACAGTTGGTTATGGAAAAGCTATATACATAACTCATCCTAATGGATACACAAGTGTCTATGCGCATTTAAATCATTTTCCTGATAAATTAAAATGGTACATAGAGAAAAACCAATATCAATTAAAAAAATTTGAAGTAGAATTGTATCCTGATATCGAATTGTTACAAGTAAAAAAAGGTGAAGTTATAGCATACAGTGGCAATACTGGAGGTTCGCAAGGACCACATTTGCATTTTGAAATAAGAGAAACTAAATCAGAAGCACCGATAAATCCTTTGTTATTTGGAATTAAAATGACAGATTACATAGCACCCTCAATTTCTAAAGTGTATTTATATAAAAAAGATACTACTTATAAAACAGTAAATGGTCATTTTCCCTCTAAAGAATTTAATTTATATCAATCAACTTGGGTAAAAAAAGGTAAAAAGAAAATTAAAGTAACCAAAGAAATCAGTGAATATAAAGTAGATTTTGGCGAGTATAGTTTTGGCGCATTTATGAGAGATTATGCAACATCAAAAGGGGATAACAATGGGGTGAATTACATTCAGCTGTACAAAGATGGTCAATTGATTTATGATTGCCAAATAGAAAAATTTTTATTCAGTACAACACGAATGCACAATTGCTACATTGATTATCATAAGCAAATAAATTCTGGCATCAAAATCCATAAGTTGTTTATTGACAATGGGAATTTGCTTGGATTTTATGAGAAATCACCAACTGATGGATGGTTTTTAATCAATGATACCTTGCCACATGAATTTAAAATGATAGCAAAAGATGTTTATGGTAATGCAACAACAAAAATATTGGTATTAAAAGGAGATGAGCAACATGGAATTAAAGTAGAATCCAATGTGTGGTTAAATAAACAAGCGAAATATTGTTTAGCAGATACTAAGAATCATTTTGTAATAGATAATAAATTCAAAATTACAATAAACGAAAACACATTGTATAATCACTACAGGCTTTCAATCATTAAAAATTATGGAGACAATATCACTATTGGGAACAGGCAAGTTCCACTGGATAAAAAAATGACCATCTCAATGAAATTAAACGAAAATCAATTAAAAATTAGCAATAAATTGGTTTGGTGTTATGAAAACGGAAAATCTTTTGGAGGTTTTAATGATAATGGATGGTTTACTGCTCAAGTGAAAGAAATGGGAACATATTACATAACAACAGATAGCATTAAACCAACAATAACTCCAATTTCATTGAATAAAAACAAGTATTTTGCATTCAAAATTTCAGACAATTTATCTGGAATTAAAGCTTTTGATTTTTATATCAACGATGAATGGGTGTTGTTGGATTACGAGTCAAAGTCAGCATTGGTATATGGTTATATTCCCAACTCGCTTGAAAAAGGAATTAATACCATTAGATTGATAGTGACAGATGAAAGAGGCAATAAAAAAGAATTTAATAAAAGTATAATCATAAAATGAGTCAATTAGAAATAGGGAAAAAAGCACCAGCATTTAAATTAAAAAATCAAAATGGAGAAACTGTTTCACTTAAAGAATTTTTAGGAAAGAAAATAGTTTTATATTATTATCCGAAAGATGATACACCAGGTTGCACAGCCGAAGCTTGTGATTTAAGAGACAACTATAAAAAGTTGTTAAAAGAAGGATATGTGGTATTGGGTATTAGCCCAGACGATGAAAAAAAACATGCTAAGTTCATAACAAAATATAAATTGCCGTTTGATTTGTTGTGTGACGAAGATCATAAGGTGTCCTTAAAATATGGTGTTTGGGTGGAAAAAAGCATGTACGGTAGAAAATACATGGGTATAGCAAGAACAACTTTTATCATTGATGAAAAAGGAAAGATATCAGAAATTATCAGTAAAGTAGAGACTAAAAATCATTCGAAACAAATTTTAAAAAAATAAACAATGTTCAAGCATATAAAAGAAGATACACTTTCATCGTTAGTTGTTTTTCTTGTAGCACTTCCTTTGTGTTTGGGTATAGCTTTGGCATCTAATGCACCTATTTTATCTGGTTTAATAGCTGGAATTATTGGTGGTGTTGTAATTGGTTATTTAAGCAATTCGCAAATAAGTGTATCAGGTCCAGCAGCAGGATTAGCGGCTATAGTAGTTGCTGGTATTGCTGAAGTAGGTAGTTTTCCAGTTTTTTTATCGGCTGTGGTAATCGCTGGATTTTTACAAATCTTATTTGGGTTTTTAAAAGGTGGAATAGTGAGCCAAATAGTCCCTACTTCAGTCATCAAAGGGATGTTAGTTGCCATAGGCATCATATTGATTTTAAAACAAATTCCTCATGCATTGGGATTTGACGCAGATTATGAGGGGGATGAATCATTTGAACAAAGAGATGGACACAACACAATTACTGAAATTTATTATGCAATTAAATATTCTAATTTTACTGCAATTATTGTTTCTACATTGTCTATTGGAATTTATTTATTTTGGAATGGGTTGAAATTAAATACAAAAAAAGGGGTTAAATTTATTCCTGTTTCTTTAATTATAGTAATATTAGGAGCATTATTTT
>CAYVDH010000065.1:0-17786 GCA_964450355.1 uncultured Flavobacteriaceae bacterium | reverse complement strand
TTATGACAAGATTTTTACTTGTTCTTTTCTCTTTTATTTTCTTCTGGTCTTCTTGTAAAAAGAAAGAAACCTTTGTACCAAACAATACGGCAAAACCATACGAAAATGTATCTACTGTAAAAGTTGAAAACTACATCAACAGGTTGTATATAGATTTATTAGGCAGAGAACCTTTAGACAATGAAAACATAAGAGATGTCGCTTTTCTCAGAGCTGGTGATTTGAGTTATGATGTCAGAAAACAATTAATTACAAGACTAATGACTGATACAACTTATGTTGTTGGCGATTCATCATACAAAAAAGCCTATTACCAAAGGATATATGACCTTACCAAAGCTCGCTTACTTGAAGGGGCAAGCGATGCTGATTTTTACGAAGAAATAGGCCCAGCTTTATTTGGAATTAAATCTTCAAGGTTGTTAGGTGATTCAATTGGAGTTTATGCCGGTTTTGATGTCATTAACAAATGTTATAATGTATTAAAAAGCAGAAGAAACTATCAATACAAAAACATCACCATCAATCAAATGTATGCTTACATGTTGAACAATACTCTTTATGACCGCATTAACATGAACTCATTGAATTTTGTGAATGCTTCTTATGATGATTTATTTTTCAGATTTCCTACAAGAGATGAATTTGACATCGCTTACGACATCATTGAAAGCGGAAAAGGAGGAAGCCTGTTTGGTGGTTTTGCTACCAATAAAAGTGAATACTGCACTATGCTTACAAATTCTCGCGAATTTCACGAAGGATTAATCAAATGGTGTTACATCATTTTAATTGGAAGAGAACCAACAACTCAAGAAACATACAATTTGTTTCAAGATTTTTACAACACTAAAGATTTACAAAAAGTACAAACATTAATATTAATGACCGATGAATATGCGCATTTTTAAACTAAGCCCAATTCTTTTTATATTGCTTATTGCAGCTTGCAAAAAGAATTCAAACACTCAATACGGAGTGAATGAAAACCCTAGTTATGGCGACAATTTGAATAAAAACAAAGCGAAATCCAACATTGAATTTCACAGCATTTTATCTACCAACTTGTTTCAAAAACCTTCATCAATTAATGAATTAACTAGAACAGACAGAGTGATTCAAAGTTGTGGTGATAAAACTTTAATTAATGAAGTCATTATTAGCAATTACATGAACAGCAGCAATGTTATATTGCCTTCTAGAAGAATGATGGTGGACAGTACAGAAAAATTTGTTGAAGACACTTACATCCGATTTTTTATCAGACGACCAACTGAAGCTGAAAAAACTTGGTTCATCAATTTCATTAACGCCAATAAATCCAACCCTAATTTCAGACCAGAACTCGTATATACTGCATTTTCAGCCTCTGATGAATACATGTTTTATTAATCTAAAAACTAAAAAAAAATGAAAAGAAGAGAATTCGTTAAAAAAGCAGCAGCAGTGACAGCAGGTGGAATTGTTGCCCCATACATTTTACCTTCTGGTAGATTGTTTGCTCAAACTAATACCCCTTTAGCTGAACACGTTGTTTTTGTGATTTTTGGTGGAGGATTAAGACAACAAGATTCATACTTACAAAGGTATTTAGCCGATAGCCAAGGGTACAATGCCGAAGGCAATATTTTATACAACATCCTTGAAGGCGCCCCTCCTAGTCAAAAGATTGCTTATGGCACAGGATTAAATGGCGATACTCCCATCCCTAAAATACTATCTCAAACCATACAAAAACAAGGAACCATTTTTGGCGAAATGCGCGCTATTTCAGGTGGACACTACGGAGGATTAAATTCACTTGTTACAGGCGGATTAGCTCAAGGTCAAGGTTTGAAAGTTAGACCAGTTAATCCTACTATATTTGAACATGCCCGCAGATTTGGGGGTTTTAAAGCTACCGATGTTTGGTTTTTAGGCAACACCATTGGCAATTCTGTTCCTTTACTTAATTCGAGCAAACACCCTGATTTTGGACTGGCTTATGGAGCTAATTTCTTTGCACCAAATACTACCTTTGGCAGCGATGGAACAGCTACACTTTCTAATGCTAAAATATACCATCCTCAAGAAGAGCTAGACCCAATCTATAAAATGAAAAATTTTCTAGATAACACTTTCAACATCAAAAAAGGAGACATGCCCGGTATTAAAAACACAGATGATGAAAGAACAAAAATTAAAGAATTTATAGACAATACATTTACCCGCAGAGATGCTGGCTTAATTCCATTTCCTCCTGTAGGTGGTGGCGATGGCTATACAATAGGCTATGCTGCTGAGGTATTGAGAGTGTTTAAACCTAAATTACTTTGTGTCAACATGAGCAACATTGATGGATGTCATGGCAATTTTACAGGCTATCTTCAAGCAATGCATCGCGCTGACCACGCTTTAGGTTTCTTATGGAATTACATACAAACACAAATACCTGAAATGAGTGGTAAAACCATCATGTGTTTTGTTCCTGAATGTGGCAGAAATTTAAAAAGCAATCCTATCATAGACGAAAACGATTGGTATGGATATGACCATGGCGATCAAAATTCATTGAGAGTGTTTGGTGGAATGGTTGGTCAAAATGTACAAAGCAATTTAGTTGTTGGTTCTGAGTCAAACCCTGTGGGCAGAGTCACTGATATTTCATTGACCATTGCTGAAATATTAGGATACAAGAGCCAAGTTCAAGCCACTGGATTAATTGACCCACTAGCTAAAAGTTTATTTGAGAGAATATAAAACCATGAAAAAATTACAACTCATTTATATTTTAAGCTTATCATGCACTATCCTTTTTGTTTTTTCATGCAAAAAGAAAAGTAGCGATAACCCATACGATAATTGGACTGTTCCCACCAAAGGACCAGTGGTAGAAGACAAGCCACTTGACCCAAATTCTATTCAAGGTTTACATAAAAATGTATTTAAACCAACATGTGCTAATAGCGGATGTCACGATGGCAACTTTGAACCAGACTTTAGAAGTGTGGAAAGTTCATACAATTCACTCATCAATAGACTTGCAACAAATTACGACCCTCAGAATACAGGAATAACAAAAAGAGTGTTGCCTGGAAATGCCGCTGCAAGCATGTTGCTGCATAGAATCAATACATTCATTCCTGGTACTCAAGGGAAAATGCCATTGAGTTTAGACCCCGGAAGTGATTGGTTAGATAAAAAAGGTGAATATTTACAAAACATCTCTAATTGGATAAACGATGGAGCTAAAGACCAATTTGGCAATACCGCAGCAAGTTTGGATTTCTCACCACAATTGGGAGGTTTAATCGTATTCGCTGATGGCTCTTCTACTCCCCTTCCTCGCTCAGGATACAGTCCTATTGTAGTTCCATCAGGTACCAGCTCAATAAAAATAATGGTTTCTTACATCGATGATAAAACTGCAGTGAATCAGTTTGGAACTAGTACCATCAATTTTTCATTAAATCCAGAAAACTTCGCAAATCCTGAACAAACATTGACTAAAGAAAACTCTGCATTTTCTTTCAAAGGATACAGCTTAGCTTCTGTAGATTATTGGCATAGCATCACCATTCCAGTTAGTCAATTAGGTGTAGCTAACGATGTTGTTTGGATCAGAACAAATACAACAGACAATGTCAATCCAGCAGTTTATATCCCCTCTCCAGATGCGTCATTTAATACTAAAAAATATTTTGCAATAAGATTAAATTAATACAATGAAAAAAACTACCATTTATATTATTTCAATTTTATTTATATTTTCTTGTAAAAAAGATGGAACTGTAAGTACAACACCTACCATAAAATTACTATCAGTATCCTCTACCTCTTTATTGCAATTTAAAGACAGCTTAGTCATCAACATTGAATACACTGATGGCGATGGCGATATTGGAGAAATTGAACCTGATAAAAACGCCATTCAAATCAAAGACAAAAGATTGACCAAGGCAGATTATTATTTCATTAAACCACAATCACCACCGGGAAGTAAAATCATTACAAAAGGGACCATCAATATCAACGTTAAAAACTTGTTTTTACTTGGAAGCAGCAACAGTGAAATAACTAGTCTTGAAATAAAATTAAAAGACAGAAGTGGCAATTGGAGTAATGCAGTAAACACCCCTAATTTAACCATAACAAAATAATTTGTCAAAATGCATTCAATATATCATCCTTTTCTTTTTAACATTTTCATGTTTGATAGGCTATGCACAAACTCCAATTAAAATTAACAATGGTTCTTCTTCCGATTGCAAAGGAAAATTAACTGACAGTGAAACCAATCAAGTAAGCACTACTTATTATTCAAGCAATGAGAGAATCACTTTCAGAGTGTGTATCAGTGGCGCTAGCAGCATAGTATTTAAGTTTTCTGGCAAATTTGAAATAGAAAACAACAACGATTTTTTGAGAGTTCACAAAGGCAGAGATACTTTTGGTTCATTGGTTGGTAAATTTACTGGCAATGTAAGACCTAGCGGTTCTTTCACTGTGAACGACAGTTGCGTTACTTTTTATTTTCAATCTGACAAAAATTACAACTTAGAAGGTTTTGAATTGAGTTGGGAAGCTAAAATTACTAAAGTGCCTATTCCTAAATTTAGCAACATAAGCGACCCTCCTTGTAACTCAAATAAAATAAGATTTACTTTAGATCAAAAATTTAACTGCGATTCCATCAAAGCCAAAAATTTTAAATTATCAGGCACACTTTCTACAGCCATTTCAAATGTAACTCCTATTAATTGCGATGGACAAAACATGACCAATACTTTTGATATCACCTTTGCATCTGGACTAAATCAAAGTGGAAATTATGTATTGGATTTCAATTCCACTTTCAAAGACCGTTGTGATAGCATTTGGAAAATAAACGCTAAACTCAATTTTAAAATTACAGATTGTCCAATAAAGGTGGTATTGAGTTCAAATTATTACACCATTTGCAAAGGAAGTTGTGCTCGTATCACAGCAGTCATTACTGGAGGTAATCCTGCCAACTATGCATATAACTGGATAAGCGGAGGATTAAGTGGGGCGCCACCAAAAACTGTATGTCCTACATCTGACACCAGATACATTCTGGAGGTAAGTGATGGCAATTCAATACCGGGCAAAGACACCATAGACATTGTTGTTGTAGATCCTCCAATTGCTCAAAATGATACAACCATCTGTCAATCCAGTCCTGCATTTACTCTTAAGGCTTCGCCTGCTGGAGGAACTTGGAGTGGCTTAGGCATAACCAATGCTAGCAATGGCACTTTCAATCCTGCAAACTCAGGAGCTGGCAACTTCAAAGTATATTACAGCTTAGGAGGTTGTCGTGATTCAGTGATAGTAACAGTAAGAGCCATCAATGCTGGTCCACCTAACGCTGCATGCCCATCATCTGCACCATTTAACGTAAGCAATTACAGCCCTGCTGGCGGTACTTGGAGCGGGCCAAACATCACTGCAGCAGGTGTGATTACTCCACCAAGTAGTGCTGGAAGTTTTGTTGTTACATACACATGGAATGGATGTACTGCTAACAAAACTATCAATATAGATGGAATCATCATTAAACAAGTAGATACCATTTGCAAATCAAAACCTCTTGACACTTTGCAATTTTCACCTAAAGGTGGTACTTGGACAGGGCCAGGACTTACCAATGCCATTTTAGGTATTTCTAATCCAACCAATGCAGGAGCTGGCAACAAAAGATACATTTACATCATCAATGGTTGCAGAGACACCACTGAGAGATTCATTAGAGACATAGATGCCAGATGGGATGAAATCGCATGTCCAGATGCTGGTCAAAGAACATTACCTGCTGGCTTGCCTGCCGGAGGAGTATGGTCAGGAAAAGGAATATTCGACCCAGTATTAGGCATCTTTGACGCTGATACATTTCGTGTACCAGGTAGAACAACCAATGCACAAGTAACTCTGACATACACCAGCAACAATGGTTGCAAAGACGACAAAATCATGTATTTAAGATACACTCGTTTTTATAAAGACACGGTAAAAAACTGTTTGTATGACACTGCTTATTTCATGCGCTGGCAATACGTTCAAAACGATCCTTGGAACATGGTATTTACAGGTAATGGAATTGTTGGAAGCAGTTTATTCTACCAAAAATTCAGTCCTAAATTGGCTGGCAGTGGATTTCATTTGATAGAAGGCGATGGAAATGGATGTAAAGACAGCATCATCATTCAAGTGTATCCCAAAGCCCGAATTCAAAAAGACACCACATTTTGTATTGCAGACGACCCTTTTAAATTTTACAATGGTGAAGGCAAAGGCACATTCTCTGGCAAGGGAATAACCAATGGCATTCAAGGTATATTTAGTCCGACAATAGCAGGCATTGGAACACATAAAATCTTATTTAGTTTACCGGGCAAATGCATAGATACTGTTAAAGTTACTGTAACAGGCTTACCTGTAGTACAATTGTTAGGCATCAAACCTTTTTATTGTTACAAGGACACCGCTGTTAAACTAGGGTTAATCCCAACAGGTGGTGTTTTAACCGGACCAGGCACATCTACAGATACTTTTAATCCGGCTTGGGCTGGCACTGGAACGCACACAATACAATACAAAGTAGGCACTGGCAAATGTGTTAATTCTGTAAGAGTTGATACCGAGGTAGGCGATACTTTAATAGCCACTTTAACTCATTCAAAAGATTCATTATGCATTGGTAGTACTGTCAATTTATCATCCACTGTAAAAGGTGGAACGGGAACTTATAATTACTTTTGGAGCAGTGGTCAAGTGAATGTCAGCACCATTTTTGAATCTCCTAAAACTACCACTAATTATATACTTAATGTTAGTGATGGATGTAGCGATGTTGTAGTGAAACAAAAGTCAATTTATGTTCATCCCAAAATTTATGGTTCATTAGTTACAAGTCCATTAAAATGTTATGGTGAAAGAGGTTTTGCACAAATTACCATGAGTCCTGCAGCAGCTAAATATTCCTACTTATGGAATACCATACCTCCACAAACTACAGCATTAATCAATGCTCCTGTAAGCACTACCTACAAAGTTAGAGTTACCAATACCGTTACTCAATGTTATTACGACACCATTGCTACCATTCCCGGTTACAATAAAATAAGAGCATTTTTCACTGTTTCGCCAAGTGGTCAGTGTTTATACACTTCAAATCCAGAATTGCAAATCATCAATTTAAGCGAGGGAGGAATAAATGGTGTGTGGAATTTTGGAGATGGTCAAACTCAGAGTTACGACCCATCTACAAACCCAATACATACTTATGTTCCTGATCAAGAAAATTACAAAGTAAGACTGCGAATAAGCAATGAAGGCGGTTGTATTGATAGTTTTTCTTTGGACATTTGTTTTATTGATACAATCTCATTGTTTATGCCCGATGCATTTACCCCAAATGATGATGAGGTTAATGATGTATTTAAAGTCAGTAGTTTTTCTGTTGTCGAAATAAATTTTGAGATATACAATCGCTGGGGTGAAAAATTATTTCACACCAATGAGATTGGAAAAGGCTGGGATGGAAAATACAAAGGTAATCTATGCCCTACTGATTATTACATTTATAAAATTACATACAAAGGCAAAAAAACACCAAGAAAATACCGAAAGGGAGTGTTTTATTTGATAAGGTAAATTTGCTTTTTTAGGGGTCATCATTTTTTATAAAAAAACAATTAAGTTTGTTGCTCAATTTATTGTTGTGATTTCTGTAGTCATTATAGCTAAAAACGAAGAAGAGAATTTAAACATGTCTTTACCCAAACTCGGTTGGTGCAACGATGTGGTAGTAATTGATGACAACAGCACAGATAAAACTAAAGAAGTAGCAGAATCTTTCAATGCTAGTGTATTTCAAAGAACTTTTGATGGATTTGGAACTCAAAAACAATTCGCAGTAGCACAAACTAAAAACGATTGGGTATTGAATATTGATGCCGATGAATTATTAACTGATGAATTGATGAATGAAATACAACAACTTTCTTTACATGACAACAGCATTGCCTATGAACTGCCTATTAGACATGTGTTTTTAGGAAAAGTATTTCGATATGGCAAAGAGAGTAAATATTACCATTTGCGCTTATTCAACAAAACAAATTCAAATTTTGATGATGCCAAAGTACATGAAAAAGTAAAACACCAAGGCAAGACAGTAAAGTTACAAAATGTAATACTTCATTACAGTTATAAAAACTTGACTCATTACTTCGAAAAATTTAATTTATACAGCAGCATAGGAGCTCAAAAATTAAAAGAAAAAGGGAAATCAAGGTCTGTGATATTGTCCATGTTTAGCTTTCCATTTTATTTCATCAAACATTATGTTATTTACCTCAATTGTTTAAATGGAAAAGAAGGATTCATCTGGAGCTGGTTGAATGCTTGCTATCATGTTGTCAAATATTTAAAGCTACATGAACTAAATAAATCAAGTAAAAAATGAGCTCACTTAGAATTCTCATGTACCATAAAATATCCGAAAGCGAGACGGATTTTTTAACAGTGAATAGTCAACAATTAAAACAACAATTATTGTGGCTGAAGGAGCATTATCACATCATAAAATTAAGCGATTTACAAAAACACATTGAATTTAAAACTGCTTTGCCGCAAAATGCATTGCTCATTACCTTTGACGATGGTTATAAAAACAACTACGAATTGGCTTACCCCATTTTCAAAGAATTAAATGTTCCATTTTCCATTTTCTTAGTGTCCGATTTTATCAATCAATCTCTGCTTTATGACAATCAAATTCAAGATTTTTTAAACACAAACCAACTCCTTGCCATGTCCGATATAGTTGAATTTGGGTTACATGGATTAAATCATGCCAACATCAATGAATTGAGTGAAGATGAATTAAAACACGAGGTAAAAACAAGCTTAGAAAAAACCAACTCATTCACCAATAACCTTGTTCCTATTTGGGCATATACTTATGGAGCTTATCCTAAAAAAGACAAGATAAAAATGCAGAATTTAATCAACATTTTTAAAGACAATAAAATAGTTGCTGCAATGAGGATAGGTAACAGAATAAACTCTTTACCAATAAAAGCGCCTTATGAAATCCAAAGAATAGACATCAGAGGTGAATTTAGTTTTAACACCTTCCGCAGGAAAGTAAAGTATGGCAAATTTGGATTTTGATGACTAAATAATAGACTTTTGCTTAGCTGCTTTCATAGCGGGATAAAACCCTGTGAATACGCCTAAAACCATGGCAGTAACCCCTACCAATAACACATCTTTCAACAGCAGTTTAACGGGGTAATTTTCCACAATGGCACCGTGCATTTTCACTAAACCATAATGTTCTTGTAAATACACAAGAGCAACGCCAATAATCATCCCTGCAACACATCCAATAAGCGAAATGAACAATCCATTGCTTAAGAAAATTGTTTTAATAAAATTGGTATTAGCACCATAACTCATCATGGTGGCAATGTCTCTTTTTTTCTCAATTACCAACATGGTTAAACTGCCCAGTGCATTGAAAGCTGCTATCAATAGAATGAAGGTTAAAATGGCATAACTCGCCCATTTTTCACTTCTAAACATTTTGTACAAGGAAGCTTGTTGCTCTATTCTGTCTAATACTTTAAAATTATCTCCTAGTATTTTTTTTATTTCATTGATGGTAGTTTGTGTTTGCTTGTTGTTCTCTACATTTATTTCCAAATACGAAACTTGATTTTCTTTATCAAACAAATGTTCGGCAAATGTCTTAGGCACAAATACATATTTATTGTTGATGTTCTCATCCATGGTGATTACACCGCTAGCTTCTATTTCCATGTGATTGATAGCATCGGGGTCAGACACGCTGAACTCTTTTCTTTTGGGTGTAATGAATTGCAATAAATTATAAGGCCCATTGATGGAAGCATTGATTCTTTGGCTGATTCCAGCACCTAATACCACATAATCCGTTTCTTCAATTTTCAAATTGGCATCCCCTTCTGTAATTTTTGTATCAATACCTGTTAATTTCAAATAATTTGAATCAACCCCTTTGATGGTACATACCGTTTGAAAATCTCCATTTCTTATCACCGCATTATCTTCTATCACAGGGAAAATGGTTTTGATGTTTTTAATTTGTTTAAGTTTAGAAGTAACACCATCCGAATCAAAAGACTTGCCTTGAACTAAACTGATTTTAATATCAGGGTTAAATTTACTGTACATGGAAAAAATGAGGCTTTCAAAACCATTCATTGTACTTAAAATAATGATCAATGCCGCAGTACATACAGCAAAAGCCAACATAGCAATTCTAGAAATGATGTTGATAGCATTGCTCTTTTTTTTAGCAAATAAATAACGCCATGATATTTTGAGAGCAGTATTCATTATTTAAATGCTTTCACCACTATGCATTTCCCTTTGTTATGCAATATTTTAATGTCTAATAGATTAAACAATATGATGAAGGGTAACACTGCAATGACATAAAAAGGCAAGATGACATAAAACAATTTACTCCATTTAACTAACAAAGAAGGCACACCCGTTGTCAATTTCCAACTGATCATACCTGGCCATCCATAAGCGTATTTGGCTCTTACTTTAGAAAAGCCAGCTGATTTTAATTTTTCTTTGATTTCAGAAATCTCATATCCTTCTCTGTATTTTTTGTCTTTATGCACTCCTGTGGTCATTCTACGGTCGTTGTTGTTCGTATAATTGCTGGGGCTAAAGACAAACAACATTCCATTTTTTTTAAGGGCATTTTTAAACAATTCAAACAGTTTTACATCGTCTTCAATGTAATTCAATAAATTGATGCAAAGACATAAATCAAAAGCATTTTCATCGTTTAAACTCATCACATTTTGAGTTCGGCAATAGATATTTTTTATTTCGTATTCTTTTAAAAACGAAGTGGCATCAGCAACTAATTTAGGATTGATATCAATACCCAAGACATTGTATTTTTTTGGATTGCTGATGAACATATCCAGTAAGTTTCCAAAACCAAATCCAGCATCAAGGACCAACAAAGAATTATTTTTACCTCTCGACCATCGTTTTATTTGTGATTTGATGGTGATGTTTTTAAGCAATAAAAAATTGGTTAATTTGATGTAAAAAGCTCTGAACCACGAGTGCTTACCTAATAATGAAGCAAAACTATCTGAAGTAAAAGAAGCTGGCATTTTTTAATTATTCTTCTTTGTTATTTTCTCTTTCCTCACGTTCTTTACGGATGGTATCAAACAGTTTTTCAAATTTATTGACATTCTCTAAACTTTTATCTTCAAAAAAGCTGAGTTCAGGAATCACTCTTACAGAATGTTTAATTTTAGAGGCCAATTCTTTTCGGATGTGCTTGTTGTATAAGTCAATGTTTGCCATTACTTCATCGGTGTTTTTTACATTAAATATACTTAGACAAGCTTTAACATAACCTAAATCTGGGCTTGAACTAACTTCGGTTACAGTAATGAAAGCACCTTGAAACCAATCTTTCATTTTAGATTGAAAAATAACACCGAGTTCACGCTGCATTTCCTTGTTGAATTTTTCTGTTCTTGTGCTCATTTTGTCTTTGCAAAGTTATAATTTGCAAAGAATGTTTTTATAATTATTTTTACAAAAAAATAAAATGCATCTTTTTCATTGTATTTGGCAGGGGTCTTTAACGGGTATCAGCATGAGTTTAATGCTAGGAACAGTGTTTTTTTCGCTTATTAAAAACAGCCTAGCTAAAGGGTATCAAACAGGCATCTACATTGGATTAGGGGTAGTGGCATGTGATGCCATTTACATTGTCATTTCATTATTAAGCCATTCCTTTTCTATTTTTTTACAAGAATATAAACAAGCATTGTCCTTGATTGGGGGAATTATTCTCATCATATCAGGGATTTACATGTTTATTAAAGCAAAACCAAAAGAAGACACTGGTACCATTTACAATCACAAGGGCAATTGGTATTATTTTTTTAATGGGTTTATTTTGAATTTAATCAATCCTATCAATTTTTTAAGTGTATTTGCCATCAGTTCATTTCTCACCATCCGATTTAACTACACAGTGCAAGATAAAATCATTTTTTTCATCGCTTTTTTAGCAACAGTGTTACTGACAGAAATAGGCATCTCTTATGGAGCATCTTACATTAAAAAATGGATAACTCCTTTCGTATTAAAAAGAATCAATCAATTAAGCGCATTGGTATTTGTTGCCATAGGCATAAAACTAGCCTTTGGCATTTATTTTTAGTGGTATCACTTCACCAACTGGATAAACCCTTGAATGTTGTTTAGCTTTTCTTTCACTGGTCTAAGCTTGATAAATACAAGTGAATTATCTACTAAATTCATGGCTAACACATCGCTTTTGTTGGCATAATACAATTCGCCATCGTAATCTACAGCTACTATCATTTTAGTGCTGCTAGGAGTTAATGATAAATTCCCAACTTGAATTTTAAAACAAGTATTGTACCTGGTATCTATCAAATACAAATCTTTTACATCTATTGGAATCCCTTTGTCGTTGGTGTATTGCGCTATGATGTTGGTGTTGTGTTGCGGAGTGATGTAATAATAAAACCCAAAACTACCCAATTGATTTATCTTTAGTTCCGTTGCGCTGTTGCTTTTCATTAATTGACTTTTTTTATTCAATAAATAATTCTCATAATCTAATTGCCTTTTTTCATTCTCAATGTCAAATGATTTCCCTTTTTCATTCAATAATTTTATGTATTTATTATACGCTTTGCTGAATTTTGACACTTGTTTAACCTTGTTCTTTTTAATGTCTGAATCGGTAATCATTGCTTTTAAAATTTTATACCCATTTTGCGATTTTAGTTTAATTATACATTCCAAATCTCCTTGATTGTATATGACTCTCACATCTTGGTATTTTTTATTTTTTATGTATCCATCGTTCAATGCTTTTTTATTTTCAGCATCTATCATCACATTAAAATTGATGTTTTTAAAAGCTTTCAATTCTGAAAACAAACCCTCTTCAGTTTTATCTAACAATTTAAAATATTGCCTGCTGTTGTTTCTTTTCTTTGGAATTACTTTGGATATTTTAACAAGTGCTTTGCCCTTTTTTAATTTAAACCCTTTTAATTTCCTGTCCTTATTGAACTCTGTACTCCAATCCCTTTCAAGAGTGGTGTACCATTTATTTGCCTTGTACAACAATTGATTGTTTTCATCTTCGTCATTTAAATAATAGTGCCCACCTTGATTGAATCGGGTTTCAAAATTGGATGAATCAAATTGGTAATACCTCGACACATTGCTCCCTTTTTCCATTTGATAAAAATCAATGGGTTCAAAGGAGTTGGAAAAAGCTTGATTGTACAAATTTAAATTTTGCCAAGTGTTGGATTCGTAATCAAAATAATGTTCAATAGCAGAATCTTTTTTCACTGGCAACAACACTTTCATTTGATACCCGTCTTTAAGTTTTAATTCATTATCGCTGGTAGTTGCTTGAATGGAAAACGTAAAATTGGCATTTAAATACTGATCTCCAAATCGGTTATTAAACCCTGAAAACATTAACTCTTCAGGTTTGTTCATTTGAATGATTTTTAAGTAAATGTTTTCATTTACTGGAGTATTATCTGCTTTGATGAAACTGTTTTTAGCTATAAATAATTCCATACCTGAGGTAGTGATGATGTGCGCATCTGTATGAGGCTGAATTATAAACTGCTCTGGAATTGGTTTCAATGATGGATAAATGTATCGGTATTCAGGTACATCAGAATAAGCAGGATGAAATTTGCTAACAAAGGGAATGAAGGTATCGTTTTGGTCTTCCATTTCAGTTGCCATATAGGGAATCTCTTCCATTTTAGAATTGTATATTGCTCCTAAATGCATTTTTTCAAAATCACTTAGTTTGTCGCCATCGCTATAATACAACACCCTAACTGCTGAATATAAATCATCGTACAACAAATAATTGATGCTGAGTTGTTCAAATGTTAAGTCTTCTATTCCTTTGTTCGTAAAAATAGAAAGGTTATCATACAACACCAAAGTATGAATTAATCTCAATTCTTTGATGCTTTCTCCTATGTCCGTTATTCTATCAACACTGATACCGAATACTTGCAAATTGATGTTTTTATTCACAATGCCAATGGCGTGTTTTATGTCTTTTGGGAGCATTTCACCTATCAAATGAATTTCTTTGCACTGTGGCAAATTGTTTAAAAACTCATAATCTTCAAATTTTCCTTCTAAATACAAATACAAGGTCTGTAAATTTTTAATTTTAGATACCTCTTTTAAGGCTTCATTGTTGGATTCATTGAGCTTTATATGCAATGTTTCGAGGTGCGAACACGAGTCAAATACATGTGGCTTGAACTCTCCCTTATAATCTAATAAATTCAATTCGGTTAATTCTGGGAAAGACGATAATGCATTTAAAATGTCAGCCACTTGCTCTACTTGACTCACTTTCAATGTGGTTATAAAATTGTAATTTTCCCTGTTTTTAATGAATTGATTGGCTTCCTTTTGATTGAATATTTCTAATTTATCAAACCTGAGTTTTTTTACTTCATTTAAATTAAAAAAATCATTCTTCTGTGCTAGTGAAATGCTAGCAACAGTGAACAAAATCAAAAAGCATAGTAGTTTAAATTTCATGTTGTTTCTAATTGTTTGCAGCTAATTTGATACATCAAATTCAATTGGTTCTCAAATGCCTGTTGGTTTTGCAAAGGTATTTTAATTTTTGATGTAAACACATTGACATCTTCTAAAACGAAAATTTCAGCATCAAATTGTTTCCCTAATCTAAAAATCTCATTTTCCATTCCATACGGGCAACTTAATTGGTAATTTTTATACAACAATAACTCTTTTATTCCACTTTGTAATAAACAGTGTTTAGCTGCCTCTCCATAAGCCTCTATCAATCCTGAAACCCCTAATTGAGTGCCTCCAAAATACCTCACCACCACCAACAAACAATTGGTTATCCCTAATTTTATCAATTCCCTTAATATCGGTTTTCCTGCCGTGTTAGATGGCTCACCTTCATCGCTGCTTTTTTCTATGCTTTGAATTTTTCCTATCACCATAGCATAACAATGGTGTGTAGCATCCGAATATTTTCCTTTTATTTCTTTGAGCACAGCCATAGCCTGCGATTCATCGTGTACTTTATAAGAAAAAGCCAAGAACTTACTGCCTTTCTGCTTGTATATTACGTGCGACTCTTGGAGTATTTCTTTGTAATTGTACATGGTTAATAAATCAATAAAACATCCTGCCCCAAATCCAATTGATTTTTTAATGACGTATGGATTTTGGGAGCATCCATTCCAGAAGTTGACTCCAATTGTTTTGATTTAAATACCCTGATTTCATCGTGCAATCCTTCATCAATAAACGACTGCAACAATTTACTTCCTCCTTCTACAATTAAACTTGAAATTCCTAGTTGATGCAATGCACTCAATACCGTTTTAACCTCAAAGTCGGGCAATTGTATGTACTTGATTCCATTTAACTTTTTTTCATCGTTAGATTGAACATGAAAAACAATGGTTTCTTGGCTTAAATCAAAAAAATGAAGACTTGGATGTTGATTAGATAAATGCCTATCAAAAGTGATTCTAATGGGGTTGTGATGATTCCAATTCCTAGCATTAAGCTGTGGATTATCCTCTAACAAAGTATTTGTTCCCACCATGATAGCTTGTTCTTCACTTCGCCATTGATGCAACATTGTACCTGCCATTTTTCCACTGATTTGTTTGAAATCTCCATTCAGTTTTCCATTGGCTGTTTCAGCCCATTTTAAAATGATGTAAGGTCTTTTTTCTTGTTGATATATAAAAAATCGTTTATTTAATTCCTTGCATTCATTTTCTAATACTGGACCAATGACATCTACACCTTTGTTTTTGAGGTATTGAACGCCTTTGCCATTTACCAAGGGATTGGGATCGTAACTTCCGAATACTACCTTAGGAATTCCCATTTCAACTATCAAATGAGAACAAGGAGGTGTTTTACCCGAGTGGGCACAAGGCTCTAAGTTCACATACAACGTAGATTGTTTTAACAACTCCTTATTTTCTACCGAATGTATGGCATTGACTTCAGCATGGGCCTCCCCAAATCGCTGATGGTAACCCTCTCCTATGATTTTTCCTTGATAAACAATGACACAACCTACCATGGGATTAGACATGGTGTAACCTAGCCCTTTAGAAGCCAATGTCAAAGTTCTTTGCATGAAAATTGAATCATCCATTGTAATTTCACAAAAATACCAAAACTTTGCACCTTATCCATTGACAAATTTAAAATTATACGAAATTGCATTGCAAAAACTCTCGCCATTGTATGGCGAAAGCGAGGCTAAATCCATCATCAACACTTGGTTTGAAGACAATTTCATGTGGACAAAAATGCAGCTTAATGATCAGAAATTGTTAACAGATGAGGTAAAAGCCAAGTTTCATGAAGAATTACAACTGTTGGAACAACATTACCCAGTTCAATACGTTTGTAAACAAGCCTATTTCTGTGGTTCATTTTTCGAGGTGAATTCACACACATTGATTCCAAGACCAGAGACAGAAGAATTAGTTAAATTGGTAGTTCAAAAAGCCAATGGCAAGCGATTGGTAGAGGTAGGTACAGGCAGTGGATGTATCTCCATAAGCATTGCCAAACACTTAAATCATATAGACATCATTGCTACAGACATTGATAATGTTTGTTTAAAAACAGCAAAAAACAATGCAGAAAAAATACTTAAAAACAACTGCATCCAATTCATCAATCACAACATTTTAACAGAATCTTGGACCGAATCGCTGCCCGATATTGTAGTAAGCAATCCTCCATACATTCCTGTAAAGGACAGTTATTTAATAGAACCCAATGTATTGAAATACGAGCCACACCTGGCATTGTTTGTTCAAGACTCAGACCCATTGTTGTTTTATAAAAAAATAGTTCATGCCTTTCAATCCAATAGGAATACCGAATATTATTTTGAAATACATCAAGATTACAGCCATGTTTTAAGCACCTATTTTAATGAATTAAATTACAAATGCGATATCTTCAAAGATTTGAATGGCAACGATAGATTTGCTATTGTGAGTAATAAACTATAAAAAGTCGAAAAAGGAAACTAATTTTGCCCCATCAACATGCACAAACATTTTTTAATAAACAGATACAAGGCAGAAGCCCCAGTGATGGCTACATTTTTTATCTTTTGCATTTTTGTTAGTCTGTATTTATATCCTCGTATTTTGTGGTATTCATTTTTAATCTTTCCATTGATGTTCGTTATCTACATTGGATTGCGCAAAATTGAATTTGGATTTTTTAAAAGAAAAACCTTTTTATTTGTTGATGAGTCAGGCATCAGTTATTGTTTTCATTTGTATCAAAAACCGGTATTTATTGCATGGGATATATTAGAAAGTGCCAATCATCAATTGTACGAAACCAACTTAAAAATAAAAGGTTCAGGAGAAATCATTTCCATCCAAAAGGGCTATTTTGAAACAGAAGAAGAATTTGATCAATTCAAAACCATCTTAGATTCCCGAACAAAAATTGATTTGAAGTAAGTTGTTGGGGATTGGTTAATGGTGAATGGTTGAATGGTTACATTGTTGTATTGTTAAATGGTTAATGGTTAAATTATTTACAGAATATAATTATATACGTTGGTATTAAAATTCAAAAATCATTAAATCTGAAAATTTGTAAATTGTTAATGG
>CAYVDH010000064.1:0-18000 GCA_964450355.1 uncultured Flavobacteriaceae bacterium | reverse complement strand
TGATTGTACCAGTTAATTTTCTTAAGGCTTGTGACATTAAACGGGCTTGTAATCCCATTTTGCTATCGCCCATATCACCTTCTATTTCTGCTCTTGGAACTAAGGCAGCAACAGAGTCAATAACAATGACATCTATGGCGCCAGAGCGAATTAAATTATCAGCAATTTCTAAAGCTTGTTCTCCATCATCTGGTTGAGAGATTAGTAGTTCTGAAGTGTTGATGCCTAATTTTTGAGCATAAAATTTATCAAAAGCGTGTTCTGCATCAATGAATGCACAAAGTCCACCTTTTTTCTGAGCCTCGGCTATGCAACTCATGGCTAATGTGGTTTTACCACTGCTCTCGGGGCCATATATTTCAATGATTCTACCTTTAGGAAAACCACCAACCCCAAGTGCCATATCTAAACCAAATGAACCTGTAGATATCACTTCAACAGCTACCACATTTTTGTCGTCCATTTTCATGACAACACCCTTGCCATAACTCTTTTCTAATTTATCAATAGTAAGCTTTAAAGCTTTTATTTTTTCTGCGTTCGAATCTGCCATAATCTATCTCACGAATTAAATGAAATATTCAGGCTACTTATTCACAATAAATGCCTAGATATGAACAAATTTTAAATTAAAAATAGGACTGATTTTTAGATTTTAATGAATCCTTTCAAATTCAAATTTAGGATAACCTTTTTCTCTATTTTGATTGTAAAAGTCCAAAAATCTAAGTTTGTAATAATGCCCTTCAGTGGTTTTAATGATGTAATTATAATGTGAATTAACAGTATATGTTAAATTACCTGATCGGTCAAAAAATTTCCAATCATATCCTATGGCATCGCTGTTGTCGCTAAATACTTTGTTTTTACAGTATTCCCAATTTATATCGTAATAATAGGCGGTGGTATCTTTGGCAACCAATACATTGTTTTTGTTTGTAATTGCACCCGTTACTGAATAGGGAAATGGGTCAGGAGTAATATTGTAAAATATGTGTATGTATTTAGTAAATTCAATGTCCCAACTTTCTTTGTCTGGTTCGGCATTATTCACTATTTGTGGAACAGTTCCTTTGAAAGAATAATAGGTGAAATTTTGTTTTGTATTTTTCTTGATTTCTTGAAAGGTATTGCTGTAATCTCCCATTTTGTTTACCCTGATGAAATAGGATGAATCTGTGTATCCAATGATTTGCATTGCATAGTATTTATCCAAGCCTGTTTTGTAACTCAAATCAATCAAGTAAATGCCGTCTTTGATACCGCTTCCATTGTTGAATTTATAGGTTCGCCAATCTCCAAAGGCTGAGTTTAATACTTTGCCATTCGGTAAATCATACAAAGCAGGTTTATTGTTTATGATGTCGTTTAAGTTGTTATTTAAATCTAACAAATCTGTTAAATTCGTTTTTCTGACTTTAATATCATTGCCATTGTTTAAAAATATGCCATAACCATCTTTAGAAGATTCAAATCGAATGTCCCAATCCACCAACTGTCTTTCTTGAAACGAATTGGTGCCAAAATCAAAATACAATTCTTTTTCGTAGTTTTCGCCTAAAAATATAGAGGTCAAGGTAGAAGCTCCCCTAGGCAATATAATCGCTTCTTCTTTTTTAAAACATGAATTTAAAAAGGCTAAAAGAAACAGGTATAGGAAGTAATTTTTAATTTTCATGTTTATAAGTTGATATTGAATTGAAAAAATAATGAACGGCCAATGGATATAGGCATGGTGGTACCGCCACCACCATGAAACGATGCTGAAGAGCCAACAGAATTAATGGTAGTGACATTTAATAAGTTTTTACAGCCTACTGTAGCAGAAAGCTTTTTCTTGAAAAAACTTCTGTTTAATGTAACATCTAACATGCTAAATCCTTGGGTGTATGTTTGTGTAATTTTACGAGCAAAATCTAAGGAATAACCAATGGTTTTGCCATTGTATTTATAGTACACAGAGAAGTTAGTTTTACGCTCTTTTTTATCTGTGTAAGTGTAACCAAATTGAGTTCTAAATTCAGGAGAATAAAAGTATTTTTTTTCGCCTGCTATTTTGAATGCATTGTTGTAAATGCCATTGTAACTCATGCCAGCGCTTACATTGTATTTGTTTAATTGGCTTGAGAAATTGAGGCTAGTTCCTTGTGAATTAAAATTATCAATGTTTTGATAGGTATATACTATGTCAATGGGATTAAGTGAAACGATGGCTATTTGATTGTATATTTTATTGTAAAAATAACTGTTTTCAATAAATACATTTAAGTTCTTTTTGATTTTCAATTTGTATTTTAGAGCTAAATTATAGTTGTCAGAAAGTTCAGGTTTTAACTCTTCATTACCTTGAATGTTGTGAGTATTGTCAACAAAATTGAGGTACAATTCTTTCAAACTTGGGGCTCTAAAGCCTCTGCCATAAGCCATTCTAATGCTAAAATCTTTTGCATTTTTAAAGTTGCCAAACATCAATTGTAGTGAAGGGATGAATGGTGCTGAGTATTTGGAGTTAAAAGCAGCTCTAAATCCTGGTTTGATGCTAGTTGTTTTTGTAGGTTTGTATTCTGCACAAGCAAAAAATGCAAAATCATTTAATCGCCCTTTAGCACTTTCAATTTTAGTTCCTGATGCCGAATTTAAGTTGATGTCATAACCCAATTGGTATGAGAAATTGTCTATTTTTTTATCTTTTGGATCAACATCTTTTCCATAGGTTCCCCTTGACATGAAAGTCAAAAAGGAATTGGTGTTGTTTGATTCTTTGTTTTCTACAAGTTTGCTCTCTAAACTAACCAAGTCTTTGCGGAAAGTAATCATATCTCTTTGATAAAAACTAAAAGCTGTTACACTATTAAAATAAGCATTTTTCTTGAATTTATAATCCACATTCAACGAGTTGATGATTCTGTTTGTGATGTAGTATTCATCATATCCATAGGCTTCCACACTGTTGATGACAGGAGCCATTCGGTTTTCTATTTTTTCATTGAATATATCTGTTTTAAAACGCAATCTTAAATTGCCTTTTTCATTTAAGATATTAAAGTTGCCAAACACTTGTTGTTTAGGTTTCCATGTCATTACTCTTGAGTTGGCAATGGGAGTGAATCCTTCAAAGAAATTGCGGTGCAATGAAGCTCCAAAATCAATGTCTTTTATTTTTAAGATTCCTCCACCACCAAAATTGTATTGACCAGTAGTTTCATAATAAGCATTTGCAAACAGGGCAGAGGGTTTGCTCAAACTCATTTTTTTAGAAATTAAATTGATGACACCACCTAAAGCATCTGTTCCATAAATAACAGACAAAGGACCTTCTATGATTTCTATTCTTTCGATGTTACTCAAATTGATTTGATTTAAATCGATGTTGCCGTTTTCTCTTCCAGTAATTGGAACACCATCAAGTAAAATTTTAATGTTTTGTCCGCTTATTCCTTGTAAACTCAATGAACTACCTAAGATGTTATCGTTACCAATTCGAATGTTTAGTTCTTTGATCAATACATCCTTTAAATTGAATGAGCCTTGTTTTTCTATGGTTTTAGTGGTGATGATTTTGATGTTGTTAACCGATTGCGAAAGTTTTGTTGGTTTTATTTGAGCAGTGTAAACAAATGTATTGAATACAGCAGTATCTTCTATTTGAGAAAATAAATTTACCTGTGTAAAAAGTAAAATTAGTAAGAGATATGCTTTATTGAATTTCAATGTTATTCTATGATGATTTTAGTGTTGTAATTTGTTAAACCTTCGTTAATGATTACAGTATAAATTCCAGAAACAAACGAGCTTAAATCGATGTTGTTGTTTGAAATTTCTACTTCATTAGATTTGCCTAATACATCAATGATAACAGCTTTATTGCTACTTGTATTTACAGTCAGTATTTTGTTTTCAGACAATGGATTAGGGTAAGCTATCAATTGATTGGATTTGTTGATGTGTTTGGTGCTTAATGTGGCTTGTGTTGCTCTGAAATATGTTTTGCCTGAGCTAGCTCCAGTAAAACCATTAAATGAAAGTTCGTATTTGTTCCCGTCTTTAGCGCTAACAAAATACACAAATGTGTCAACGATGATCCAACTTGGAGGGGGAGATTTTTTCCAATCCCATCCAATTGTAGAAATATTGGTTTTGTAAGGTGCTTTTAAATCTGAAAGCCAAATGTCATTGCAGGTTCTTCCTGTGTTTTTTGCTACAGTAACACTTTTGTTGCTTAAAATACCAGTAACAGGGTAGTATCCACTGCCTTGAGGCACATTGACATAGGATAAATACCTAGTCCACAATACATCCCATGTTCCATTGTCTGGCTCTCTGTCTATCACAGTATTACTAGTTACATTGTAATAAGCAAACAGCCTTTTTGTGTAATTCTTTTTGTTTATTTTTACATAATTAGAATCTGTATTATCAAGGTTGGAAATGATGATGTTCCAAGTGCTGTCGTAGGTCAGTTGTTTGATCAATACTTTTTTGTACCATCCAGCAGTAGGATTGTAAAGTACAAATACATTGGTTCCATCCACATGTTTGGTAGATTGATTGTAAGTACCCCATTTGAAATCAAAATTACCAGCGTAGCCAGTGGTAAAGGCGCTATTGCTCCAGTTGGTATCTGAATCTATTAATTCAGGTAAATTGTACAAGCCAGTAGTGTCTATTTGTCTCCATTGATTAGGATTGGCATTGGATAATAATTTCTTCACTTTGCAACCATTCACGCTATTTACTCTTATGGATACAGATTGAAGAACATTGAATGGCGGTTGTGCATTTTGTACACTGAAAGCGAGATGCCAGTTGGTATTAGAGACTGTGGCTACAGTTTTGTTGGCAAAACTATAAAACACATCGTTAGCATAATTTGGACCCATGACTGTGCTGTCATTGGGGTCACATTGCGAGAATCCTACATTGTAAATTCCTGCAATTAAGGCAATTATAAAGTATTTTTTAAGCATTTTTGTTGAGGGTTTAATTCAGGCACAAAATTAAACTTATGACTTGGTAAAAGGGTTTATTATTTGTTTTTTGACAAGATTTTGACAAATTAATTTTCATGGTATTCAAAACGGTACCCAACACCTCTGATAGCATTGATGTATTTAGGGTTTTTTGGGTCTTCTTCAAAATATTTTCTAAACGATAAAATGAAGTTGTCAATGGTTCTTGTAGAGGGGTAAACTGTATAACCCCAAACAGTTTGTAATATTCTTTCTCTGCTAACTACTTCATTTTTATGCTCTATTAACAATTTTAAAAGCAAAGCTTCTTTTTTGGTTAATGTAATTTTTCCACTTACCCCCACAGCTTCATAGTTTTCAAAATTTATATAGTTATTCCCAAATTTAAATTCTTTAATTTGATGATTTGTTGCTGTTGCAGTTGATGAATTTTTTCTGAGCAATAATCTGTTGATTCTCAATTGTAATTCTTCTAAATTAAATGGTTTGGTCAAATAATCGTCAGCTCCTTTTTTTAATCCAGCAATTCTATCTTCAACGGTGTTCTTAGCTGAAAGAAACAAAATTGGAATTTCATCGTCTTTCAATCGGATGTTTTCGCACACATTTAAACCATCGATGCCAGGAATCATGATGTCTAAGATGATAATGTCAAATTGTTCATCTTTAAATCGTTTAATGGCTTCGGTTCCGTCTTTTACACCTACTACTTTTGATCCTTCCATTTCAAGATTTAATTTTAATAAATCCAACAAACTTGGTTCATCTTCTACTAAGAGTATTCTTTTATTTTTCATGGGTAATTTGATTTTTAAATTCGATTATAAATAAGGCGCCATTCTCATTTTCTTTGGCTTTAATAGAGGCTTTGTGTTGTAATAATATTTGTTCTGTGATGTACAGTCCTAAGCCTGTGCCTTTGGATTTTCTGGTGTTTTCATCGCCTATTCTGTAAAACTTCTTGAAAATTTGTTTTAGTTCTTTGCTTGGAATTCCCGGTCCATTGTCTTGGTATGAGATGATTATTTTATTGTTTTCTCGTTGAGCATTTATTTGTATTAGGCAATTTTCACCTGCGTATTTTATGCTGTTTTGGAACAAATTGCTGAGTGCTAATTTTAAAGAATTAGAATCACCTTTGATGGCGATATCGTTGGTTTGAATGGATAATTTGCCTTTAAATTCTGAATTGTTTTTTAATGTTTTAGCAGATTCATTGAATAAATCTTCAAGTTTAATGTAATTGAATTCATATAAATGTTTTTTTCCGTCAATTCTTGTTGCGAGCAATACATTGTCCAACAATTCATTTAATCTATCTGAATTTGAAATGGTTTGACCTAGCACTTTTTCTTTGTTTTCTTTGCTAAGTTCTTTATGTAAAAGCATTTCACTGCTCAATTTTATAGCTGCTAATGGAGTTTTTAACTCATGAGTTACTGAAAGTAAAAAATTGTTCTGCATTTTGTTTAAATTCAACAAGGATTCCAATTTGCCAAATACCCAAATAACACCTAAAATAACGGCTAATCCAAAGAATATAACTTCTGAGATAAAGGCTCTTTTTCTCGAAAGGTATTGTTGGTTGATGCTTTTAATCGATGTGATGCTTTTTTCTATTTTTATTGCATCATTGAATTGAATGTGATTGTCAAAAAATTTTAGTTCTGTTTTTCCATTTCCAATTTCTTGATTTAGAAGAATTAATTTTGGTTTTAAGGATTGAAAAATTTCTTTCTCACTTAAATTCGGATTGCTGTATTTTTCTTTGACATACAACATCTCAGATTGGTGTGCAATTTTTTCACTGATGATTTCAAGTTTGTTGTGTTCTAGTAAATATTCTTTATGTGCAAAATTCAACAGTGAATATAACCACCAGCCAAATACTGCAAGAATGTAAACGATGACAAATATTAAAAATAATCTTAGTTTCAAATTGTTTATTTTTGTGATTACAAAGTTACTTTAAAAATCAATGGACAATGAACTGCCAAAATATACATTAAATCAATTGGCATTAAGAAATGGGCAAGATAAACCAGAAATATGGGTATCTTTTAAAGGGGTTATTTACGATGTTACTCATAGCCGATTATGGCTTTCTGGAAAGCATTACGAGCATTGGGCAGGTCAGGATTTAACCGCAGAATTAGACAATGCACCACACTCTGAGGAGATATTTAAAAAGTTTAAAATAGTAGGGATTTTAGAGTCTTTTTGACCAATTTTTTACAAATCTATTTTGTTTACTCTGTTTAAATGTCTTCCATTTTCAAATTCAGCAATTAAAAAATGATCGACAATGTCGCAAGCCAATACATCGTTGATATATCTAGCCGGTAAACAAAGAACATTAGCGTTGTTGTGTTGTCTAGCTAAACTACCTAATTCGGGCAACCAGCAAAGTGCTGCTCTAATGCCTTGGTGTTTATTTGCTGTAAGACATACACCATTGCCACTTCCACACAATAATATTCCTAGATATTGACTATTACTCAATACCTTAGTTGCCACTTGGTGTGCATAATCAGGATAATCTACTGAATCTGTTGAAAATGGCCCACAATCTTGAACTTGGTATCCATTTTTAGTTAAATGTTCTATGACTGCATTTTTTTGAGAAAATCCAGCGTGGTCACTTCCTATAATGATGGTGTTTTTCATGCTTCTTTTAATTTATTTTTTTCAACTTTTACTGTAATTAATATGCCTATCTCATACAACATGTACAAGGGTATTGTCAATACTATTTGGCTTACAACATCGGGAGGAGTCGCTATAGCAGCTACAATTAAAATGACTACAAATGCGTATTTTCTGTATTTTTTTAAAAAAGCACTGCTTAGTATTCCTATTTTAGCTAAAAAATACATTAAAATGGGGAGTTCAAATATTAACCCTGTTCCAAAGGTTAAAAGGCTCATAAATGAAATAACACTTTGCATGTTGATTTCATTTTTAATTAAATTACTGATGGTGTATTTGGATAAGAAATTAACTGAAATTGGGCATAAAACAAAATAACCAAAACTTACTCCTATTAAAAATAAACCAGTGGTAAAAAACACAAATCCTCTTGTACTTGATATTTCTTTTTTATTTAAAGCAGGCCTTACAAACAACCATATTTGCCATAAAATAAAGGGCATTGATACAATTAAACCAATTAAAAATGACAATTTAAATGACATCATGAATTGTCCTGCCATTTCGGTATTTTGAAGCACAATATTGAAATCGTCAACACATAATTGGTCGTTGTTGTATAAAAAATGAGAAAATTGGCAAAGCCATTCGTAAACGAAAAAATCCTTTCTTAAAGGGCCTATGATGACCTTATGGAAAATTTCTTCTATATAAATAAAAGCAACTATTGTAAAGGTAATGAGAATGTAAGAGCTTCGAAGTAAATGTTTTCGGAGTTCATCAATGTGGTCAAAAAAAGACATCTCTTTTTTTGATTCTAACTCTGAAATTTCTTCTAATTCTTGATCTAATGCCACAGATGGTTGGGTTTATATATTTAATTTACATCAACATACCACCACATACACTGATGGTTTGACCTGTAACGTACGAGCTCATATCACTTGCAAGAAATAAACAAACATTAGCAACATCGTCTGTACTTCCGCCCCTTTTTAATGGAATGGTCTCTATCCATTGTTTCTTCACATCTTCGTTCAAGGCGGCTGTCATTTCAGTTTCAATAAAACCTGGAGCAATGGCGTTACATCTCACATTTCTACTGCCAAGTTCTTTGGCTATAGATTTTGTAAATCCAATCATGCCAGCTTTACTAGCAGCATAATTTGCTTGTCCAGCATTGCCTGTAATTCCAACTACTGAAGTCATGTTGATGATGCTGCCTGCTTTGTTTTTTAAAAATGTTTTTAAACAAGCTTTGGTTAAATTAAATGCAGATTTTAAATTGGTGTTGATGACTTCATCCCATTGTTCTTCTGTCATTCTTAACATCAAAGTATCTCTTGTTATTCCTGCGTTGTTAATCAATACATCTATAGTGCCAAAATCAGCAACAACTTTGTCTGCTAATTCATGTGCTGAGGTAAAATTAGAAGCATCGCTTTGATATCCTATAGCTTTTATACCATATTGTGTGCTCAATTCTTGTTCAAATGCTTTTGCTTTTTCCACGGAACTAGCGTAAGTAAAAGCGATATTGCAACCTTGCTTAGCAAAAGATTCTGCAATTCCTTTGCCTATTCCACGACTAGCGCCAGTAATTAAAGCTGTTTTACCTTTTAATATCATGATTAAATTGAAATTTTATGCTGCGAAACTACTATTTATCATCTACATTTTTATAATATTTTTTTATGCCTTATTCTAATTTAATTCAAGTTTGAATTATTTGTAATCACTCTTAAAAGCAAATAGAGTGAATCTTTAGAGTTAATTTTTGGCAATTTGAATTATTTTTTTTGAAATACTTAAAAAGTTCAATGCACATAAGGCTAATGTTAGTATAATGCCATACATAACTACTTCTAAATGGATGCTGTTTTTCAATTCAAATCCCTTATTGGTCATGTATCCACTGACAAAATGTTGTATAAAAAAAAGTGAAATAAATGACAATGAAATGATTAAAGCGATACTTAAGAGATAATAATTAAAATAATGTTTAATGATGATTTTTGGGGTATAACCAATGATCAATAATGTTTTTATTTCTTCTGTTGAATCAGATATTAGTAATTGGGAGTATTGAATAAAGCCCAGTAATGACAAGCCAATAATTAATATGCCTATAGCCAGAATTACGCCAGTCACTGTTTGTAATAAAGAATTTAATTTGCTATTTTTTAAATTTTCTTGATTGGTTTCATACCCTTTTTCCTTTAAGAATTTAGAAATTTTAGGGTTTGATGGGTCTTTGCACAAAAGTGCTATTCTGGATGAACCATTGCTTTGTTTTTCACCGAATTGATTGTTCGTGTATTCTAGGAATTTCTCAGGAACTAATATGGAATTTATCCGATTGGTAAATCCCCATATTCGTGCATTGTATTCGGTGACTTTGCCTCTGCCTTCAATTTTTATTTTTAAACCAGCAAGCTGAGCTGTGTTTTGAGATATTTGAGGTAGATTCTGACTAGGCGCAAAACCAAAATTGTATAAATTTAAATAGTCTGTAGGCAATATTATAGGCACTTCTTTACCTTCACGCCAGTTCCATTTATTATCATTAAAGTCAATAAACTCATCGGAAATTGATTCGAAAAAAATATCGGTGTACATGGCATTATCCATAAATGAGAAAGCTGTTTTAGCTCTATATAAATTGGAATTAAATACCCCTACTTTTTCTACTCCATCTATATGGTTTAACTCTTGTATGTCTTTTTCTTCAAAAGTGTTTTTCGCACCAAGTAATGTATTGGCAATTGATACCGGTTTGTTGATGACAATAACTTGTGAACCTATTAAATCTGAATTGTTACTAAACAGGTGTTTTAAATCGATAGAAAATTGAAGTGTGGTTAGTATTAAAGTGAAACCAATAAAACTTCCAAGCAAAACAAAGATTAATTGCATTGGTTTTTGTTTGCTTAATAACAGTTTTTTTAGCATGTAATTGAGTTAAACTTGAACTAAGGTATAATCATTGAATTGGTATTTTGAGCCCAATGAAGTAAGTAATAATCCGGCATTGTTTTCTTTTAATTGTTCATCAATACAGGCAGTTATTATCTCGATGTTTACATCATCTAAATGACTAAAAGGTTCATCCATCAATAACCATTTAAAGGGTTGTGAAAATGCTCTGATGATGGCAAGTCGTTGTTGTTGTCCCATCGACATCTGATAAGTAGGTTTGTTTTCAAAACCCTTAAGTCCCATGCGTTCAAAAAAATACAAAATTTTATCTTTGTTCACATGTTTGAAAACACGTTGTTTGATATCTATGTTTTCATATGCACTTAATTGAGGAAATAATTTTAAATCTTGGTAAACAACCGAAATTTTACTTTGTCGATAGTAAGCAATTTCATTTAGTGTAAAGGATTTAAGCTGTTTGTTTTCAATCAATACATTTCCTTGATAATCTTTTCGATTGCCCGCAAGGATATTGATTAAAGTGCTTTTGCCTTTGCCTGATGGGGCAATTGCTAAGTACTTTTTATTGGAAAATAATGTGGTGTCTTTCCTCCAAATACTTCCACTGTCAATGTTTTCCTCAAGTGGATGTGGAATTAATGAATTTAGGTGAATATCCATTTAATTAGGGATTTCAGTAGCTTCCTCTTCTATTTGTGGTATTTCTTCTAACAATCTTTCTTGATTCATTCTGCTTTCATATTCTTTTTTACTCTCTTCCATTTTTTTGTTTTCTTCAATTATAGCTTGGTCAAAACTTTTAATGATTTTAAGTAATGAATTGCCTTTGCCTTCATATAAATAGATGTTAAAAGTTGATTTGTTATCTTTTTGAGATACTTCAATGTATTTATATGTTTTGAGCACAGGGGAAATGACCGTTTCAAATTTAATTTCTTCTATGCCTTGTGTTGTTGTTTTCATATAATTTGATAAATCGGATGAGGCGATATCAAAATAGAGATAAACAGAAGAGTTTTTGAATTTTTCTTTGATGTTTGATTCAATCTTATTGCTGTATTTTACTTTTGTTGCAAGTTGTTGTGCAAACAGAGAATCGCTAGTGAAGGTAACGCCATAATTAGTTTCCACTATATTGGAATTCATTTTAGGGAGGTTTAAATTATACACATTTCCGTTTTTTTGAAAAGGAAGTAATTTCATGATTTTAGCCAAAGTGTTTTTGTCTTTAACACCTAAGCTGACATTGAATTTGGGAATGTTTTGCGTTCTATCTACTTCTACAATTTCATAATCTTCCATGCTTTCATTGTACTCATAACTCATTGTTTTTACTTGTTTGGACTCAAATCCGTTCAATGCAAATGTCATTTCACCGCTGAATGATTTTACTAGTTCATCCATGCTTAACCCTTTTTCTTTTAATGTTTTTTCAATTTGGTCATATATGTTTGCATCCATTGTTTTTAATAGGTTTTTAATTTTAAATAAATCTATATTCATGGAAATTCCAGCTATTAATTTATCAGAAGTCATTAAGTTTATGGCTTCATCAGAAATGCCATTGTCTTTATAAATGTTCATGGTTTCTTTCATAGACGAATTAGGGTATTTCACTTCCATTTCCATTTCTATGTCATTGTCTTTAAAATCAAGTCCTCCCACCATTACAGTTTCATCATTTTTATTGAACAGGCTTTCAATTTGATCCATAGCGCTGTTCAGCTGAGGTAATTTTAAGAGCTGTTTGTAATTAACAAAAAAGTTAATGTCTTTATCGTCTTCAAAATGTTTGAAATTGGTATTTTGTTTGATGTTGTCTTTACTAGGAATTAAAATGACCTCTTTAGCATCTGATATTTCTCTCTCAAATGTATATTTATCCATGGCTACTAACCCATTTTTGTTCCATATCAATGCCAAGTTATGACTTATGATTGTTGTTTTATAATCGATGTAATTGTTGATTGTAAGTTCAGGGAATTGTTTAATGAATTCATTGAATTTGTCTAAGTCTTTTATGTCTATGACAGCGGCAGAATAATTACTTACTTTATCTGCAACTACATAAACATACATTGGACTTAATAAATTAATTCCACAAGACATTGGGTCTTTTTTTAATTGTTCAAATATCTTTTTTTCATGTGGTTTAAAATTTTCTTTTTCTAAATTTTTATTCATCATTTTGCTTAATTCAGTGTTTTTAAATTCACCATTAATGTCTAATTTGTCAAAAAGACTTTTAAAGTGTATTGAAAAGACAGCCACAGCATCTTTAGGTACCAATGCTAAATGATTATTTGAGCCTTTAAAGTATAAATAAAGACCAGTACCTCCAAGGGTTACCACACCTAAACCGATAAGTAGTATTTTTTTTAGCATTTTTTATATATTGAAAAACAAATATATAGGGATTGAAGAAAAATAAAAAATAAAAAACCCAACTGAAAAACAGTTGGGTTTAAATTACAATGTAGTTGTTTAAAATTATCTTATTTTACTTCTTCGAATGGCACATCTTCAACTGTTGTTCCTTCTTCGCCAGTTGAATTAGCATTTGCATCTGGATTGGCATTTGCATTAGCGTTTTGCTGTGCATTGTATAAATCTTGACTTGCTGCTTCCCAAGCTTTATTAAGTTCTTCGCTTGCAGTATCGCATGCAGATATGTCTTTGTTTTGATGAGCAGTTTTTAATTTGCCAAGAGCAGATTCTATGGCTACTTTTTTATCAGAAGGGATTTTATCTCCATAGTCTTTCAGGTTTTTTTCTGAAGTGAATACCAAAGTGTCAGCAGCATTTAATTTTTCAATTTCTTCTTTTGCTTTTTTGTCAGATTCGGCATTGGCTTCAGCTTCTCTTTTCATTTTCTCAATTTCTTCTTTGCTTAATCCACTGCTGCTTTCAATTCTTATTTTTTGTTCTTTGCCAGTACCTTTGTCTTTGGCGCTTACATTTAATATTCCATTGGCATCGATGTCAAACGTCACTTCAATTTGAGGAACTCCTCTTGGTGCTGATGGTATTCCATCTAAATTGAACATACCAATAGTTCTATTGTCTTTTGCCATAGGTCTTTCACCCTGTAATACGTGCAGTTGAACACTAGGTTGGTTGTCGCTTGCCGTACTAAAAGTTTCACTTTTTTTAGTAGGGATAGTGGTGTTTGATTCTATTAGTCTGGTCATTACTCCACCGTAAGTTTCAATTCCTAAACTTAAAGGAGTAACATCCAATAACAACACGTCTTTTACTTCGCCTGTTAACACACCACCTTGGATAGCTGCACCAATAGCAACAACTTCATCTGGATTCACCCCTTTAGATGGAGCTTTGCCAAAGAATTTTTCAACTGCAGCTTGAATTGCAGGTATTCTTGTACTTCCACCTACCAATATAATTTCGTTGATATCTGAAGTTGAATAGCCAGCATTTTTTAGAGCTGATTTACAAGGTTCAATCGTTCTTTGAATTAAATCATCTACTAATTGTTCAAATTTTGCTTTAGTTAAAGTTTTAACTAAGTGTTTAGGTATTCCATCCACTGGCATGATGTATGGTAAATTGATTTCAGTGGAATTAGAGCTTGATAATTCTATTTTAGCTTTTTCAGCAGCTTCTTTTAATCTTTGAAGTGCCATTGGGTCTTTAGATAAGTCCAAGCCGCTATTTTCGTCTTTAAAATCTTGAACTAACCAATCAATGATTTTTTGGTCAAAATCATCACCCCCTAAATGAGTATCTCCATCTGTTGATTTTACTTCAAAAACGCCATCTCCTAATTCAAGAACTGATACGTCATGAGTACCTCCACCACAATCAAACACTACAATTTTTAGGTCTGAACTTTTTTTATCTAATCCATAAGCAAGTGCAGCAGCTGTTGGCTCGTTGATGATTCTTTTCACATTCAAACCAGCAATTTCACCTGCTTCTTTTGTGGCTTGTCTTTGAGCATCGTTGAAATATGCAGGAACTGTAATTACAGCATCTTTCACTTCTGTGCCTAAATAATCTTCAGCTGTTTTTTTCATTTTTTGAAGTATCATGGCACTGATTTCTTGTGGTGAAAAAAGTCTGTCATCAATTTTTACTCTTGGAGTATTGTTGTCTCCTTTTACCACATTGTATGGTACTCTGCTTTTTTCAACGGATATTTGGTCGTAAGTATTTCCCATAAACCTTTTAATTGAAAAAATGGTATTGATTGGATTAGTAATGGCCTGTCTTTTAGCAGGGTCACCAATTTTACGTTCCCCATCTTTTAAAAATCCAACCACAGAAGGAGTAGTTCTTTTTCCCTCGGAGTTGGCAATTACCACAGGTTCATTTCCTTCCATTACTGAAACGCAACTGTTGGTAGTTCCTAAATCTATTCCTATAATTTTACTCATAATATTTTATTCTAATTGAATCAAACAAAATGCCATTTAATTTTCACTGACATTTGTCTGTTTTTTAGTCATAGATTCTATTTAATCATGACATTTGTATGTCATTTTGGCTTATTTAGTTAGTTTAAAGTAAAGCCTAATGGTTTTAAACTTTTATAGTTTAAAAAAGTTTTTTTAGAATTTGATGTCAATTGAATGTTGTCGATTTTGCTTACATTAATTGCTCCAAATAAGCCAGTACCATTGGTGATGTTGCTGTAGTCAGTTTGTTTTTGAACTATACCAATGGATGGTTTGCTTGCTTGCATGTAATTATCCAATTCAAGATTTCCAGCAAAAATTGTAAATTCACAGGGCAAAAATCTTCTTTCGATGTTAGGGTCTATTTTAAGTTTTAAAAGCACATTGTTGTAAAAATAGATGCCTCGATAATTGATGTTGAAATTTTCTTGTCTTTTGTCTGATGTGGATCTGTATCCATCAAACAAATGCAAAGCAAGAGTTTTTTTTATTTTAATGTTTGTATCTGATTTATTAACTTCTAAATAATTAAAATAAAATATGCCATCAAATACTTTGCTTTTAAGTGGACTAGTGAATTGTATTCTGGTATTTACAAAACCACTTGATGAATCAGGAAAACTTATTTGCTTAGGTAAAATGGAAGGATTTACAGGAGCAATTGAAGTGAAATAATCAGGTATATTGGTTACAGAAGAGATTACTTTGCCAGATTTTGGAAGTTTTACTTCTAGTCGGTATGTGGCGTTTTGATTGCCTATTCTTGGGAAAATTTTTTCGGTAGTAGCATATAAATAGTTGGGAGAATTAGAAAATATGCCACTTTGTTTAAACAGGACATTGGCTCTGTATAACGGAATAATTCTGCCTGTTTGTTCTTCAATAATGACGGGATTGATGGAATCAAAATACAAAGAATCTGAAATTTGGGCTACATCTTTTGCTTTTTGATTTGGATTTGTAAATAATTTGTTGATTTTGATGAATTGTGTATCGCTGTTTGGATTTAATAAACCATATATCAGCGCATTTTCCTCATATGGTGCCAAAACTTCTAAATCATTTGAACAAGAAAATGAGAATAAAACAACAATTAAAAAACTAAAATCACTAAAACACTTCTTCATTGAATAAAAAATACTAAATTTGCTCACTATTAAATAATAGGGTATTACCTGCAAAGATGAAGAAATTTATTTTACTTTTTACAATTTGTTTTACTTTTTTTTCCCAAGCACAGGTTGTAAATAAAGAATTTACAAAGGTGTTATACAACGAGCCGTTTGATAACATTGAAAAAAACTGGGAAAATGTATTCAATGCTGATAACCTATTCATTGCTCAAAATGGGTATTATGAATTGTTTCGTAAATCTAAAAAACTAGGCTATTACCTCATGCCTACAACTGGCGATGTCTTTTCTGCCTTTGAGTTTGAGTCCCAAATTAGTTTTTCTGAACACAACAATAAAAAACAAAGTGCTGGAGTATTGTTGATGGCACAAAATGATGGAACCGGTGGATTGCTTATAGAAGTAAATCAAAAAAAAGAGTTCAGAATTGTGAGAGTTTACAGCGATAAATTGGTGCCTATTTCATCGACAACTGGAAATGGATGGGTTAAAAATCAATATTTAACTAAAGTTGAAAACAACATCGTCATCAAAACGTACGATAAAGTTTTTGATTTGTATTTAAATGGTTATTTTGTTGTTTCGTTTACTGAAATTGAAATGATGAATGGCAGAGTGGGAATATACATAGGCCCTAATAGCAAAGCGAAATTTGATTATCTAAAGGTTAAAGGTGAAGAATCTGTGGATTTAAGTACAATCACAGTGGGAAATACCAAAGTTGAAGAACAGGCGTTCACTCAAATCATTGTTAAATTAAAAGAACAAATCAATAAAAAAGACAAGGAAATTGATGATTTGAAAACAAAAATAAAATTGATTGAAAATGGTTCAAACAGAAATTCAAGTTCTTCGGATACCGCTTTGCAAAATAATTTATTGAGGTATAAGAGTAAAGTGGTTGTGTTAGAAGAAGAAAATACCGAACTACAACTTTCTGTCATGACCTTGGAGGATAAAGTAAAAAAATTAGAAGAATTCAAAGCTGGTGTTCAAAAAAATCAAGATGGAGACATCATCATCAATTTAACCAACATGGTGTCAAATCAAAAAAATAAAATTGAAGATTTAGAGAAAAAGAATAAAGACCTCAATTCTGAAAACAATGGGCTGTTTGTAGAAACAAAAGATTTAAACAAAAAATTAGATAACGCAACCACTAATCTAACGTTAGAACAAATAAGAAATAGAGATTTAAAAGCAGAATTAGACAGTTTAAAAAAGAAAATTACCTCATTACAAGATTCTGTGATATTGAAAAATAAACAATTAAAAGAAAAATCAGAATCCAAGCCAATTGAAAAAGAAATTTCCGAAGAAGAGTTGCTTCAGCAAATGATAGAAAAGGAGAGATTAGAGAGAATAAAACGCAAGGAAGAAGAGGAAAAAAAACGCAAGGAAGAAGAAAATAACGGGAATGGTTAAAACATGATCATTGTCAGTCAAGTATTATTAAACCTTTTAACATTGAACAATAAACGTGTTACTGGCATGGCTTTATGGCCGTTTATTTTTTTAAAAGACAAAGAAACAAGGCGAAATAATACAATTGTTAATCACGAAAAAATTCATCATCGTCAACAACTAGAATTGTTAATAATACCATACTATATTTGGTATTTTATAGAGTATTGGACAGCTATGTTTCGCAATAAGTTCAAACATCACATATCATATATGTCTGTCAGTTTTGAAAAAGAGGCTTATGCCAATCAGGATAATTTAGAATATTTAAAAACAAGAAAGTGGTTGGCAAGTTATAGGTATTTATAAATGTTTTTTTGTGTTATTTATAAATTATAATTTTTCAAATAATTGTGTCATTTTTTTCATTTAATTTGTAACTATAGTTTCTGTAATTATTATAAATAAGTTGAAAATAAGATATAAA
>CAYVDH010000063.1:0-18102 GCA_964450355.1 uncultured Flavobacteriaceae bacterium | reverse complement strand
AAAGAGAAAATAACGCCAAAACAGAAAAAAATAACCCAAAAACAAAACAACTCAAAAACAAGATAATTAAGGGCGATTTGAATGTAGTAAACCAAAGTTTCACTTCAGTATCTTGATTGTTTTGTAATGCGAAAATAACTATTAAAACCATCATCAAAACACCGATGATGATTTTATAAATTCCTTTGTTTGATTGACTAGACATATCTTTAATTAATTAATTATAATCTTGACCAAGGAATAGATGCCAATATGAAAATTAAAGCAATTCCAAAAAACACCAAAGAATGTTTGCTGATTTTGGCTGCCGAATCTGCTTTTTTAATTTTAGAATAACCAACATGAACTAAAACAAAAGCAATAAGCATCATGGTAAAATGTTCGACAGCTATTTTTCTGATATCTGCTGTTTTCATCACTACAGACATCCCCATATCAAAAGCCTTTATTCCAAAGGGACTATAAAAAAAATACATCAACAATCCAAGCAAAACTTGAATGTCCATTGTAATCATGAATAAAAGAGCTGGTAATTTTTGTTTTTTATTGATTTCTTGTGAATTTTTATTAACAAATGGAATGATTATAGCAATTGCTGCCATGATAAAAATGATCCATCTAAAATGCGAATGAAAACTTTGAATAGTATTGTACATAATTATGTATTATTTATATTTTTCTAATTGCAATATTAATGATTGTTCATCTAAATTCACTTCTTTTAATAATTCATCTGGCGAACCATGCGGAACAAATTGATCTTGTATAGCCATTGATATAATTTTGACTTTAAAATCTAACTCATTGGCTAACAATCCTATACTACTTCCAATTCCCCCAATTTTTTGACCTTCTTCTAACACCATTACAACAGTAGCAAAAGCAAAAATTTCTTTTAATTTTTCAACATCTAAAGGTTTTACTTGCATTAATTGATAATGAGCAAATGTTAAATCTGGCCTTTTAATTTTTACATTTTCAACTGTAAAAAAGGAAGTGCCTATGGAGATTACAACTATTTTTTCAGAAGGATTACTTACCTCATAAATTTTATTTAAATGGATGTCATAATCATGGGTTATTTCTTGGTTTTGGGTATATCCTCTGGGATACCTGATAATGGAAGGACTTAATTGATGATGGATGGCATAATTCAAACAATTCCCTAATTCTTTTTCATCTTTAGGACAATAAATAGTGAGATTAGGTATTGTTTGGGTAAATGCTAAATCAAAAACTCCGTGATGTGTTGCCCCATCTTCTCCCACCAAACCTGCTCTGTCGATTGCAAATACAACATGTAAATTTTGCAATGCTACATCGTGTATTAATTGATCATAACCTCTTTGTAAAAAAGTAGAGTATAAACAACAAATGGGGATTAAACCAGAACAACTCAACCCTGCAGCAAATGTAACTGCATGTTGTTCTGCAATACCAACATCAAATACTTTTTCAGGAAATTTTTGTTGCATGAAGTGCAGTGAACTGCCTGAAACCATTGCAGGAGTTATTGCCACCACTTTTTCATTTAATTCTGCCAAATGTAACAAATGTTGACCAAACACATCCTGAAATTTTAAACTGTTTTTGGATGGTGATATGTTTTTCCCTGTTAGTTTATCAAATTTACTGGTGCTATGCCATTTGGTTTGTTCCTCTTCAGCTGGTAAATAGCCTTTTCCTTTCATCGTTTTTACATGGATGATTTTAGGCTTTTTTATGGATTTTATTTGCTCAAATACTTCAGTTAACAATACCACATCATGACCATCGTATGGACCAAAATATTGATAACCTAGTTCATTAAAGAAATTGTTTTTATTTTCTACTAATTGATTTAAATATTCACCAAATGCGCCCTGGCTAGGGTCAATTCCAATTTGATTGTCATTGATGACTATGGTCATGTTTGTATTTAAAATAGCAGCATTGTTCAGAGCTTCAAAAGCCTGTCCAGCACTCAATGCACCATCACCTATGACAGCAATGTGTTCTCTATCTAAACCTTGTATCATGTCGCCTACCGACATGCCTAATACGGCAGAGATTGATGTTGATGAATGAGCAGTTCCAAATGCATCGTATTCACTTTCTGACATTTTAGGAAACCCACTTAAACCATTCCATTTTCTGATGGTATCAAATTTAGTTTTTCTTTTTGTTAAAATTTTGTGAGCATAGCTTTGATGTCCAACATCCCATACCAACTTATCTATAGGAGCATGGTATATGTAATGCAATGCAACAGTTAATTCCACTACACCCAAATTAGATGAGAAATGTCCTCCTGTTTCAGAAATTTTTTGTATTAAAAACTGCCTTAACCAAGTACAATAATCGATTAATTGTTCTTTAGCTAATTGTTTTAATTTCTCAGGGGAATCTATTTCATCAAATTGAATTTGCACATTGCAAATCTAAAATAAAAATAAGCCAATTCTAAATCCTAATTTAAATGGGACATACAATTTATTCCATCGCTCTTGTTTGTAACCAGCATTTACTACATCATTTAAAAATTCATATTTTGTTTCATCACTCAAATCTTTTTCACTAATTGCCATGTTATTTGAAGTATTGATAGCGTTGTATTTTATCATTCTTCTACCAATTCCAAAGTCCATGAAATAACAGGCGTAAAATATGTTTTTTTTCACTGTTAATGGAAAGTGAAATTTCATCATAAGTTCGTACTTAGTTACTTCAGGACTAACTTGTAAATTGTTTTGAATGTTGGTAGATAAATCTTTAGCTTTTACATTTTCTACTTCGGTAGTGTAATTGCCATACAAAGCATGAACACCAAAATATGGAACTGGTGTACGGTATGATTCATTTCCCATACGTCCTAAAATAGCTAAACTATAGTCTCTTCCAACTATTTTTTTGAATTCTTTTTGTGGGTCGTACAACATGTTTCCCCAAAGTAATTTGGAGGATCTTCCTTGCCAATCGTTAACTCTAGCTTGCAATATGATTTTACCTAATTTTATATCTAGTGCAACAGGTAAGGTATTCCATAATAAATTTAATGGATTAGTAGAAACCGCTAATGAAAAAAAACTTCCTTTGCTGTATTCTCTTTGCTTCTTTTTTCTCTCTTTTTCTTCTTTTTCTAGTCTTTCTTTTTCTCTTTTCTCAGCAGCTTTAACTTCAGCTTCTGCTTTGGAACAATCAAACTCTCCATTCATTGCTTGGCAGTACTTTAAATACTCTGTTATTTGTGATACAGTCATGACATTTAATTTATCCTGTAAAAGTTTTAAAGCGTTTCTTAAACTGCTTTTATTGAGGCTGTTTTCATAAGCAGCTTTAGCGTATAAAAATCCAAAATCCATGTCTTTACCTATGCCATTGCTATGCCCATTATCGGCTATTTTATTTGCATTTAAATAATCATTTAAACTGAATGCTGCATTGATTGCTCTGTTTAAATCCTCTTGATTAGATGGTTTCATGTAAATCAATTTATCCATTAAATACTTCATGTACTCTATGTTTAAATTTTTATTGTTCTCATTTAAAAGTTTATAACTTTCTAGTGTTTTCACATAATATAAATACGCTTTAGCATCTTCGAATGAGTAATTGAAATACGATGCCATGTTGGAATAGATAACAAACCTATTTTCATAAGCAATTAAACTTTCATTTTTTTCTAAAAATTCCACTTTGTCTTTAAACAAGAACACCTTGTATGAATTCTCAAAAACACTTAATCCACTTATTGAATTGTAATACAAAAACAAGGTATGAATAAAATTCTCGTTGTAATGTTTATCAGGGTCTTTAAGAAATTCGCTCAATCTGTAATTAGGCAAAGAATTTAATGTTGGCCTGAGAAAATAAAATTGATTAGCTAAATTTAACTTCTCTATCAATAAAGCTTCTTTTTTAGTTTTGTCAATATTCACTAAATTATTTACTTCTAATGCTTTGTTTCTAATGTAAATTGTATAAATGTATTTGTAAATGTTTTCATTAGCTGGAGTTTTTCTGATGATATTTTCGTAAAGTCCTGTTAAAGAATCATAATACTTGTTTACTAGGTTGTTTTTTTCTGAATTGAAATAAAATCTATCATTTTTATCTTCCAACAATTTGAATGCTCTATTGTATATCCCCCAACCAATATCTAATAATTGTTTTTCTGTTTTGTTGTTAATTATGTCTTTAGAAAACAATAGATAATTAGATAAATCAACGATTTGTAAATTAGAATACACATCATTTTTAAAAGCAATTAAGCCATAATTTTTCATGAAATATTCCACTTTAGTTTTAGGAGTTCCATAATCATTGCTTTTTTTCTCAACCACTAAAAGTCGTTCATCTACATTATTTACTTTGAATGTTTTGTAATACGATTTAGCTTTTACTTCACTCCCTGTTGATGGGTCGGTGTAGTTCCATTCTGTTGTTTGATAAATTTCGGCAGGTATTTGATAATAGACTACATCATTTTTCTCAGTATATGATTCATTTAAGGAGTTGGTAGTAAACAATCCGTATGAATAATTGTATTTGCTATACCCCACTAAATTGACTTTATTTCCATTGAATTGAACGTAATATGCATTGTTCTTTTTCTCCATAGTTGATGTAAAATGGACGATTTTATACCTTACACTGTTATCTGAATTCATCTGTGAATTGTACTCCATTTTATAGGATTTTGAGCCCAAATTCATTGAGATGATATCGGTTGTTAAATCACTTTCACTTGCTGTACTATAGGTGTGTATTGAATTTACCTTAGGCAGGATGTAATTGATTGCAGATTCTTGAGCTTTTAGGTGACTAAAAAAAAAAAAAAAAGTTAAAATTAAGTAGTAGTTTTTCATGATTTAGTTTACAAATATTATATTTTATTTTTTATACTTTTATAATTCAAATGAATTATTTTAATTATCTTGAATTTAAGAATTAAAACAAAGTTTTTACAAATTTAAAATGAGGAATATTCACCTCTAAAAACTCATCGCCAATTGGCTTGTAATTCAAAGACATATAAAAATCAAATGCCGTAGCTCTGGCATTTAATTCTATATCACTGTATCCATTGTCAATAGCCCATTGTTCAGCAAATTGAATCAAGGATTTCCCTATTCCATTACCTTGTAAATGACTATCCACCGCTACTTGTCGCATCTTCAATGTTTTATTATCTAATTTTTTAAATAATAGTACACCTACTAAATCGTTGTTTATAATTGCAGCAATATGTATTTGGTCATGTTCATTTTCTAATTCTTCTTTTGTAAATGTTAAACCCAATGGTTCCCTTAATATCCTATTTCTTAATTGAATGGATTCCAATTGTTCTGCTGAATTAAATTTAATTTCTTTGATTTTAATGTCCACTTTATCAATTCTATTTGCAAATGTTATTATTTTTATTGAGTTTTGACTTTTATTTATCTAAATTATTTAACAAAATGAAATTAAAATCGCTATTGTACTTATTGTTATTAATGCCATTAACCTTGTTATCAAATGATACAACAAGAAACAAAAAAAATGGAGGTTATTTATTTACTACCATTGCCACTACTCAGGCTAATGAAGTACAAGACCAAAGCAGAACCAGCACCTGTTGGAGCTTTTCAAGTCTTTCATTTTTCGAAAGCGAATTGTTAAGAATGGGCAAAGGAAAACACAATTTAAGCGAAATGTTTGTCGTAAGAAATGCCTATCTGGGTAAAGCTGAATCGTACGTAAGAATGAATGGCATGCACAACTTTGGGCCAGGGGGAGCTTTTCATGATTTGGCTTGGGTAATCAAAAGGTATGGCATAGTTCCTGAAGAAATTTACAAAGGGTTAAACTATGGTGCCAATAAACACAATCATGCAGAAATGGATGCTGTTCTTAAAGGCATTGTAGATGCTGTTAAATCTAACCCTCAAGGCAAATTAACTACTGCTTGGAAAACTGCTTTTAGTGGTGCTATAGATGCTTATTTAGGGCAAGTACCAACTCAATTCAATTATCAAGGTAAAAATTATACTCCAATGTCTTATTCAAATTCGCTAGGACTAAATATGGATGATTATGTGTCTCTTACATCATTCACTCATCACCCTTATTATTCTCAATTTGCTATTGAAGTTCCTGATAACTGGGCGATGATACAAAGTTACAATTTGCCCCTTAATGAACTAACCATGATTGCTGAAAATGCATTGATTAAAGGATACAGTTGGGCTTGGGGAGCAGATGTAAGTGAAAAAGGATTTTCTTTTAAAAATGGTGTTGCCATTGTGCCAATTCATGATTCATTGATTACTCAAACTGGCAAAGACAACAAAGCTTTTAACGACCCAGGAGCTAACAGAACTGGCAGTGCATTTGATATACCAATGTCTGAAAAAATCATAACAGATTCCCTGCGTCAAGCGGCATTTGATAATTATGAAACTACAGATGACCATGGAATGCATGCTGTAGCATTAGTAAAAGATCAAAATGGCAATTCTTATTTTAAAATTAAAAACAGTTGGGGTACTGTCAATGATTGTCAAGGATATTTATATTGCTCTACATCTTATTTTAAATACAAAACCATCAATATTTTTATACATAAAAAAGCTTTGCCTTCTGATATCGCTAAAAAACTTGGAATTCAACAATAAATGTCCGTTGAAATTAAACTTGCCTCCAAAGATCAATTAAAGGATGTAGCTGAATTAGCATTTCAAATTTGGCATCAATATTATCCAGAAATTATTGGAGTCAATCAAGTTGAATATATGCTGAATAAATTTTACCATTTAGATGCCCTTATTCAACAAAATAAAGAAGGTCAGCAATTTTATATCATACAAAATAATCATCAAAAAATTGGATTTTGTTCAGTCAGTAAAAAAGACGAAAACAACTTATTTATTCATAAATTGTATGTGAAAGAATCAGACAAAGGCATTGGTTCTAAAATCATTCAATGGTTAATACAAGAATATTCTCCTAAATCCATGAAATTAACTGTCAATAGGCAAAATTTCAAAGCAATTAATTTTTATTTTAAAAATGGATTTAAAATACAGGAAATAGCCGACTTTGATATTGGAAATGGTTATGTTATGAACGATTTTATCATGATAAAAGAATGTTAACCATTCTTTATCGATTAAAATTATATTTTGTCTGACAGACAAACAATTGAACATTAATATTGTTAACATTGCAGTCCCAAAATTTTATGCAAAAAATCATTTCACTGTTTATTTTCATTTTTCTAGTTAATATCGCTTTTGCTGAAAACAAATTTACAATTAGTGGCTATGTCAGAGACTCATCTAATGGTGAAGCTTTAAGTGGCTGTAACATCAGCGTTCTAAACGAAACCAATGGCGCACAATCCAATACTTATGGCTTTTACTCCATATCTTTAAAACCAGGAAATTATACCATTGTATTTTCTTATGTTGGATACAACAGTTTCACCTACAAAGTAAATTTAGATAAAAACATCAACCTCAATGTGGATTTATTAAAAACTGTCAATGAAGTTGGTAAAATAAATATCAAAGGAAAGAAAAAAGAAAGTGTTGTTGAAAAAGTAGAAATGAGTTCAAACAATCTCTCTATCAATCAAATTAAAAAAATTCCTGCTTTACTAGGGGAAGTTGACATAGTTAGGTCTATTCAATTGTTACCTGGAGTATCTACAGTTGGTGAAGGCGCCTCAGGATTCAATGTAAGAGGAGGTAACATTGATCAAAACTTAATTTTGTTAGATGAAGCCCCTGTGTTTAATTCATCACATTTATTTGGTTTTTTCTCAGTATTTAATCCAGATGCAGTGAAAGATGTTAAATTACTAAAAGGTGGAATTCCAAGCGTATATGGTGGCAGACTTTCTTCTGTATTGGATGTAAGAATGAAAGAGGGAAATAATAAAAATTACGAAGGCAGTGGAGGAATAGGATTAATCTTTAGTCGTTTTTCTATCGAAGGCCCAATTAAAAAGAATAAAGCCTCGTTTATCGTTGCTGGAAGACGCTCATACATCGATGTATTAGTGAAACCATTCACTAAAAACAACGAAGCATTAAAAGATGCTATATTTTATTTTTATGATTTAACTGGTAAAGTGAATTACCGCATCAACTCTAAAAACAAAATATTTATTTCAAGTTACATCGGTCGAGATGTGTTTGGTGCTGCCTCAGCTAAATTTGATTGGGGAAATACTACCCTCACTTCTCGCTGGAATTATTCATTCAGCAGAAAAGGATTTTTAAATACTACATTTTATTACAGTAACTTTAGCTATGGCTTAGGATTTAAGACTGATGATGCAAAATTTGATTGGAATTCAAACATCATCAATTACAGTTTAAAACCTGATTTAACCTATTATTTAAACACAAGAAACACTTTAAATCTTGGTGTTTTAGCCACTTATTATACATTTAAACCTGGCAATGCAATTTCTGAAGACAATGGTAATAAAACCAATTCTAGTTTACCAGAAAAATATGCTAGAGAAATAGCTGTGTATGCGGACAATGAGCAAAAAGCCACTAAAAAAATTACCTTGAGATATGGAATTAGATACTCCTATTTCGATTACATTGGCAAGGGAACTAAATACATTTTGGAAAACCCTGTTGTGCAAAATCAACCAAAAATTGTGAAAGAAAAAGTGAAAGTAGGCGCTGGTGAAATGATACAAAATTACGGCAATTTAGAGCCTCGATTTTCTGCAAATTATGTCATCAACAAACTGCAATCAATTAAATTAGGTTACAACAGAATGGCTCAATACATTCATCTTATTTCTAATACTGCTGCTAGTGTCCCACTTGATATTTGGACTCCAAGCACCAACAACATCAAACCGCAATTAGCAGATCAAATAGCTTTGGGTTATTTTAGAAATTTTGGTAGAGATGAGGATTATGAAACCAATGCTGAAGTATTTTATAAAGACATGCAAAATCAAATTGATTATATAGATGGAGCAGATTTATTGCTTAATACTGACCTTGAAACTCAATTGTTAAATGGCAAAGGAAGAGCCTATGGTTTAGAATTGTATGTGAAAAAAAATGCAGGTAAATTAACTGGTTGGGTGAGTTATACATTATCAAAGTCAGAAAGAAAAGTATCAGGAATTAACCAAGATGAATGGTATGCCAATCGATTTGACAGAAGACACAATTTAAATATTATTTTATCACACCCTATCAATGACAAATGGAGTATGTCAGCTAATTTTGTATATGCATCTGGCACTCCAATTACATTACCATCTACCAAATATTCAGTTGCTGGAATAAATAACATTCCTCAAAATCCCAATGACAAAAGAAACAATGTAAGAATTCCTGATTACCATCGCTTGGATTTTAGTGCCACTCGCGAAGGAAAAAAATTCAAACATTGGGAAGGCGAATGGGTATTCAGTGTTTACAATGTGTATGCTCGTAAAAATGCATTCTCAATTTATGCTACACCTAATTTTAAAAACAACAATACTCCAACCATTGTTAGGTATTCTGTGATAGGTACAGTAATACCAGCAGTTACTTACAATTTTAAATTCAAATAAGAACATGAAAAACAGTTTATATATCATCATAAGTTTCTTTTCTCTTGTATTTTTCAATTCATGTGAAGAAGCCATTGATTACAATTTGGGGAGCAATGAATCACAAGTAGTAATTGATGCATTTGTTAGCAATTCAAGAGATACTCAATTCATTAACATTTCTAAAAGCATCCCTTATTTAAACAATGGCAACCCTACAAACTACGATGTAGATTCCGTGTTTGTAATTGATTCTACCATTTCTAAAAGATATATTTTTTCTAAAGTAAGAAGCGGTAAATATGCTTACCTTCCGGGCAATGACACCTTCATTTCAGGTCATAAGTTTTATTTGTTGGTATTTGATAACTCAAACATTTATGCCTCATATTGTAAAATGGGAAGAGTGGGCACCATTGATTCATTGACATACAGAGAAGAAACATTTGGCAATGTGAAAACCAAAGTGGTAGAAATGAGTGCTAAAGACCCAGTTGGTAAAGGCGATTTTACATGGATAAAACAATACCGTAATGACAGTTTGCAAACAGGAAGTATTTCTACAGCCGTAGATAACACTTTCTCACCAAGTGAACAAGGCGATGGTGATGCATACATTGTTCCGTTAAGAACATTTTTAGGGTATAGAAAAAACGATAAAGCAACCATTGAAATCTATTCATTGACAGCTGAAAGCTATTATTATTTTAAACAAATTGAAGTTCAATTAAACAATACAGCGGGTTTATTTGCACAACCTATTGCTAATGTTGATGGAAATATCGTCAATGTAAAAAATCCTAAAAAGAAAATTTTAGGATTCTTTAACGTAGGTGCCAGTGTGAAAAAATCCATACTCATTCCATAGTTCAAGTAAAATGTGTATTTTTGAAACCTGTTGAAAAAGGTTTTCATCATATCCTTATTATTTTTCAATTCATTGGCTCATGGTCAATTAGACCGCAGCATTCAATTTAATCTTATGCCTGGTTTTTTAATTGCCCATAGAGAATACATGGCAAATATGGAAGCGCATACCTTGGGTTTTGAATTGATTTACAGCAGTAATTTTACTCGATGGGCGCAATCAGATACTAATTACAGACATTTGCGTTGGGGCACAGGTATTTCTTATTTTAACTTAGGAGATAAACAATTAAATGGAGATGTTTACGCTTGGCACATTCATGTGGAAGCCAACTTAAAAAAAAGAAAACATTTTCAAAGCACCCTCAGATTTGGCAGTGGAATAGGCTACCTGACAAAACCTTATGATTTAATCAGCAACAGAAAAAATAAAGCCATCGGCTCACATTTAAATGGAAATATTCAATTGATGTACAAAGCCCATTTTGATGTTTCTAACTCCTTGTCTTTAATCACCGGAATTGGTATAACTCATTACAGTAACGGCAATTTTAAAAGACCAAATTTAGGAATTAATCTTGCTCATTTTGTGTTTGGTTTCAATAAAAAAATTAAGACCTATAACCAAATAGATTTTAAACCACTACCTAAATTGTTTCCTGATAATGGCATAGAATTCAATGTAGGTATTGCCAATAAAGAAATATCTGTGGCTGACACCAGAAGATTTACAATCATTACTACTAGCTTACTTCATTATTTCAAGTACAATGAAACAAGAAATTGGAGAGCGGGTTTAGATGTTTATTTCGACAAAACATATCCTTACTTTAAATTCCAACCTAGTTCATTAGACAATGTAAAACTCTCCAAACAAACCGAAATTGCTTTAAAAGTTGGACATGAATTTATCTTTGGCAGACTTGCAATTGTTAGTGATTTAGGCACCTATTTATACCGCCCTAACCAATACAAAAAAGCTGTATATTTTTCCATAGGATTTAATTATTTCTTCAACAAAAACATCAATTTACAAACACGATTAAAATCTCATCTTGCAGTAGCTGATTATTTTCAGTGGAATGCAGGATACCGATTTAAAAGCCCTTTTTATCAATGAGAATAGTAATCATTATATCGTTAGTATTGTTGAGTATTACTGCTTGTAAACACGGTGATGATTTGTTTAAATCATATGGTCCTGAAACTACAAAATCTAGAAAAGTGGAGAGTTTTACTAAAATTCAAGCTGGTGAAAAATTCGATATAGAATTAATACAAGATTCAACTAAAGAAGGTCAGATTGAAATTACTGCTGGTAAAAATGTCATTGATGGATACACTACCAAAGTGAAAAATGGAGAGTTATTTATCATCAATGAAAATAAATTCAATTGGGTAAGAAAGTTAAAAATAAGACAAAAAGTAGTCATATATTTCAAAGAAATTACCCATTTAACTGTATTAGGTTCTGCTAAATTTTACAACAACGATACCATCAATCAAAAACGAATAGACATTAAACACAATGGATTAGAAAATGTTAACCTCAACATCCAAATAAACGATGTGTACATCGATGCTCAAAATACTGGTGGTATCATTTTAAAAGGTAGTTCTTACCTATATTCTGCATCTGTAGATGACATTAGTTTTGTTGATTGCAGACAGTTAATTACTGATGACTGTTACTTAACTACCTTCAGCAAAGCTGATAATTATGTAGATGCCAACAATGTTCTTAAAATCATCTCCTATGGCACAGGTAATACTTATTACAGTAAAAATCCTAATACTACTATTGACCTAAAAACATTAGGCAGTGGCAAAATAATTAAAAATTAATTTTCTGGTCTCATTTGAGGGAAGAACAACACTTCCTGAATACTGCTTTGATTTGTCATCAACATGGTTAATCTGTCAATTCCAATCCCTAAGCCAGATGTAGGAGGCATTCCGTATTCCAAGGCTCTAAGAAAATCTTCATCTAATGGCATGGCTTCATCATCACCTCTGCCTGCAAGTTTTAATTGTTCTTCAAATCGCTCTCTTTGATCTATCGGGTCGTTCAACTCAGTGTAAGCATTTGCTATTTCTTTGCCATTGACGTACAATTCAAATCTTTCTACTAAACCTTCCTTACTTCTATGTTTTTTGGTCAATGGGCTCATTTCAATTGGGTAATCAATAATAAAAGTAGGTTGTATGCAATGTTTTTCACATTTTTCACCAAATAGTTCATCAATTAATTTGCCTTTTCCCATACTGTTATCAGTGTGAATTCCTAGTTGTTTGCATGTATCCCTAAGTTGTTCTTCACTCATTAATGATACATCAATTCCAGTGTGTTCTTTGATGGCATCAAACATGGTAATTCTTTTGTATGGTTTAGCAAAACTAATTATTTTATCTTCCACTTGAACTTCAGTGCTTCCGTTTACATCCATGGCTACATTTTCTATCATGGTTTCTGTATAATCCATCATCCAATTGTAATCTTTGTAGGCTACATAAATTTCAAGCCCAGTAAATTCTGGATTATGTGTTCTGTCAACGCCTTCGTTTCTGAAATTTTTGGCAAATTCATATACACCTTCAAAGCCTCCAACTATTAATCTTTTAAGATACAATTCGTTGGCAATTCTTAAAAACAAAGGAATATCCAATGCATTGTGATGTGTTTTAAATGGTCGTGCAGCAGCTCCTCCATGAATAGATTGAAGAATTGGTGTTTCCACTTCAATGTAACCGCTTGAGTTGAATGTATTTCTTAACGACTGAACTACTTTAGTTCTTTTAATGAACGTTTCTTTTACTTGCGAATTCACAATTAAGTCCACATACCTCATCCTGTATCTCAATTCAGGGTCAGTAAAAGCATCGTACAACACGCCATCTTTTTCTTTTACAATTGGCAAAGGATTAAGTGATTTTGAAAGCAATTTGATTGTTTTAACCCTGATGGTAGTTTCTCCTGTTTTGGTAACAAATACTTCGCCAGTTACACCTATAAAATCTCCAATATCTAACAAGTGTAGCACCAATTTGTCAAATAATGTTTTGTCTTCTTCAGGACAAACATTATCTCTTCCAATGTACAATTGAATACGTCCTACATGATCTTGAATTTTAGCAAAACAAACCTTACCCTTAGGCTGTAAACTCATTATTCTTCCTGCAATGCTCACCTCTTGAAAATTGTTTAATTCAGCATTAAATTCATCCAAAATGGCAGTAGAAGTAGTATTTACATTCCACATTTCGGCAGGGTATGCTTCAATCCCCAAAGCTTTAATTTCATTAAGCTTTTCTCTTCTTATTAATTGTAATTCGTTCAGTTCAGACATATCTTGTTGAGTCTTTATTATTCTGCAAAAGTAAGTTTATTTTTCAGTAAAATATTGTTTGTTGATGCAACTTTTTGACTAAAAATTGTATCTTTGTTATTAAACATGTACTGTTGGGCTAATACTAAACTCTGTTTTGCTGTTGTTATTTTATCATTTTTAATATTAAATGACAGCTTAACAACACTTAAAGCTCAAACCATGTTACTTGAAAACAAAGGTCAACAAGCCTCATTTGTTCAATATTATAAAAAATTGCCAAATGGCATGCTCTATTATTCCAATACAGGCTACTCCACTTATTTGGTCAATCAAACAGAATATGACAGCATTTGGCATCATTACCATCAATATAAAACATTTAAAAAACAATTTAAATTGCATCAACACCGCTTTGATGTCCAGTTTGTGAATTCACTAAAACCTGAATTGGTATCTAATTATGAGAGTGAAACCTATTATAATTTTTACATAGGAAAAGATAGAAAAAAATGGGTTAGTGAAGTCAGAGAATACCAACAATTAACTTATAAAAATTTGTACCAAAACATTGATTTTGAAGTGCTGTCTTCTATCAATGCCATGAAACACAATTTCATTGTTCATCCAGGTGCTAATCCTAGTGATATCAAGTTAAACTATCAATATCTAGATAAAGTTGAACTTAAAAAGAACAATTTATTACTGTACACCAATGCTGGAATTATTTCAGAGAATCAATTAATGGCTTTCCAATTGAATGGAAAAGACACAGTGTTTATTCCCTGTGAATTTCAATTGAAAAAAATCGAAAATCAATACCAAGTTAGTTTTAAACTAGGGAAATACAACCCCAATATTAACCTATTCATTGACCCAATTTTAGTGTTTTCTAGCTACAGTGGAAGTGTAGGGGATAATTTTGGTTTTACTAGCACTTACGATAGTCGTTCCAATTTGTTTGGAGGTGGCATTGTGGATGGTGGAACTGGGTCTTATGGTGGACCTTTCCCTGTCACTATAGGGGCTTTTCAAACTACTTATGGCGGAGGTGATGGATTAGCACCTGCAAATTTAGCATGTGATATAGGTATCAATAAATTTGATAGTACTGGAGCCAATTTGTTATACAGTACTTATCTAGGTGGAGAATCAGACGAATATCCTCACAGTTTGGTAGCAGATAACGATGATAATTTATTGGTAATGGGAACTACATATTCCAAAGATTTTCCAATGGACACCATAGGATATGACACCACATTCAATGGCTCTACTGATATTTTCGTATTTAAATTAAGTAAAGATGGCAAACAAGCTATGGGTAGCACTTTCATGGGTGGAGCAAATAAGGATGGACTGAATACTCTTTCATTGAGGTACAATTATGCTGATGATTTTAGAGGCGATATCGTTGTAGATAAATACAATAGAATATATGTTGCTTCCACTACTGTCAGTTCATCTTTTCCTGTTAAAAATGCATTTCAATCATTAAAATCTACATCTCAAGATGGATGTGTTTTCAGTTTGAGTGCAGATTTAAGTAATTTACGTTTCAGCACATTTGTGGGTGGTAATGGTGATGACGCTAGTTATTCCATTAGAATTTACGATACATTTTTATATGTAGCAGGAGGAACTTCAAGCAGCAACATGTTATTTGCTATGAATGGATTTAACAATGCGTTTAACGGAGGCAGAGCTGATGGATACATTTTAAAAATCACAGAAAACGGATACCTCATTAACAGTACCTACTACGGAACTTCGAGCTATGACCAAATTCATTTTATTGACATCGATGTCAATGGTCAAATATATGCTGCAGGCCAAACCGAAGGCAACATCACCCGAACAGCAGGAGCATATGGAGTAAACAATACCAGCCAATTCATTGCTCGTTTTTCTCCTAATTTAGCTGTAGTCAATCTTCAAACTACATTTGGCAACAGAACTAATAATCCTGAAATTTCACCCTCGGCTTTTTTAGTAGATAAATGCGATAACATCTATTTCTCTGGTTGGGGTAGCAACATTTCAGATGGCTCACTTCACAGACTTACAACCAATGGATTACAAGTAACAGCCAATGCCATTCAAAAAACAACAGACAACAATGATTTTTATTTATTTATTTTGAATAAAAATGCTCAAAATTTGCTTTACGCAACTTTCTTTGGCGACCCTGAAACTGAGGACCATGTGGATGGTGGAACTTCCAGATTTGATAAAAGAGGAGTAGTGTATCAAAGTGTATGCGCTAGTTGCCCAGCAGTTGCTGGTGTTAATAACCAAAGCTTTCCAGTGTCGTCTAATGCCAAATTTAAAACCAATTTAAGTAAAAGATGTAGCAATGCTACATTCAAAATTGATTTTCAAATCACTTATATTGTGGATGCTAAATTTACAGCCGACCCAATAAAAGGTTGTGAGGATTTAAATGTAACGTTTACTAATCGAAGTCAATTTGGAAGAAAGTTTTTCTGGGATTTTGGCGATGGGTCACCTATAGATACATCTAGAAGTCCTAAACATACCTACAAACAAAAAGGATTTTATAAAGTGATATTAACCAGTGTTGATTCATTCTCATGCAACGTTTCCGAGAAAGACTCAGTAACCATTGAAGTGTTAGAAAGCCCAGTTGCTGATTTTAAATATGAATTGGTAGAGTGTAAAAACAATGTTAATTTCACTAATCAATCCAGCAATTATAAAAATCCAGAATGGAACTTAGGGGATACTAGTGGCATAAAAAAAGAAGAAAACCCTGAACACATCTATCAAAAAGCTGGGAGATACAATGTGTTGTTGAAAGTGGAGCACCCCAGTAGTGGTTGCATTGATACTCAAACAGTATCAGTTCCGATATTCAGCGACCCAAGTGAATCGTTAATCATTCCAAATGTGTTCACACCCAATGGGGATGGATTGAACCAGTGTTATAATATTGATGGCATAGACCCTAGTTGTGACGAAGCCTACATAAGAATATACAACCGTTGGGGAATTCAAATATACAATGGTTATTTACCTATTCAATGTTGGAATGGCAAATTGTATGGTACTGGTGAAGAAATGCCTACGGGAGTGTATTATTTTCTGTTAGATATCAAGTCAAAAAACAGCGATAGAAACATTAAAAACATCAGTGGAGTGATTCATTTAATCCGCAATTAATTCGAATCTTTTTACCCATTTTCCATCAACAAAAATCTCTTCATTAAACATGTATAATGGGCGTACCCACAAGCTATAGTCACCGTATAATTGTTTATACAATACCAGTTCTTCAAGAGTCTCGGAATGTTTAACAACATCTAACACTTGGTATTCTTTGCCTTTGTAATGTTTGTATTTCCCTTTAATCATATTTTCTTAATTTAAATTTTATGTTTTCAAGTATTCAATTTAAACACTATTTCAATGTATATATATTATAGTAATTTAATCAATATGTTTATTATTTTTGTTAAATAAAAATGAAATATTTAATTACAATTTCAATCCTTTTATTTTCTTGCAAAGTAACAAAATTACATTACATCATTGGTGAATACAAATGTAAAGAATATACTAAATTTGGGAGAATATTAAATAGTTATGCCAAAAATCCTAAAATAATAGTATTAGGTAGTTCATTAATTATTAAACCAGATTCTACATACATTCAAATAAATTGTGGTAATACTTCAAGTGGAAAATGGGAATTTTACAACAATAAAATCATTTTTCATCAAGAATCAAATCGATTTAATAATGATTCACTTAATAAATATGGTTTAGATGGAAAGCAACCTAAAATTTCAAATATACCAGATACAGGATATTTAGAAGTAAACAAAATTTTGCTCTTTTTTAAATTTAAAGAAATAAAAAGAAGTGGTTATGTTGTATATGAAAAAAAATAATTTATTAATATAATGTTTAGACCTGAAAAAGGCTAACACTTAATAGATTTCAAAATTCAAACCTCGGAAGCATAAACTTTCGAGGTTTTTCTTTATAAACAGTATGAGTTAAATCTTTTCACTTCGTTTATTTGACTTATCCAAAAAATCAAAAGTAATTGATTTTATTCATCAAAAATAATATGAATAGATTTATTTCAATACTTAAGTTTTAGATTTAAATTTGCAAAAATCGATGTCAAAAAAACAACTGATATATTTAGTTAACAATGCCACAACTAAAATTGATAAGAATGTCTTAGAAACCATGATGCCATTTCTTATCGATGAATATGCCAATGCCAATAGAACACATCTATTTGGCATCAAATATTCTCTGGAATTAAAATTAAAATAGCAAAAAAAGAATTTCTCTTTTTTAATTAAATATTTCTTAAAATGTGTACAGTAATTG
>CAYVDH010000062.1:0-18142 GCA_964450355.1 uncultured Flavobacteriaceae bacterium | reverse complement strand
AAATATACAAAGCATGATGCCCCGAAACAAATCAATGAACACATAAAATAAATGGCAATTTCAAATTTTTTATTTTTCATTTAACAAGTTGTAGAACAATTGCATTTGATAAATAAAACAATAATGAAATAATTAATACAATTAAACCAAACGATTTTACCCCATCAAAACAACCTTTTAAAAATAACTTAAAATTATTTTTATAATCATGAATGTACGAGGCTGAATACACACTAATAAAAATAATTATTAATATAAAAAAAACGAATGCGACAAGAATCATATGTTATTTCAGCAACAATAATAACAATATAAATACACAAAAAAAAGGCTCTAATTTCTCAGAGCCTTTTTAATTTTCTTCAAATTTATTGCTTAAAGATTTTTTTAATACTATCACAACATTCTGAAATCATGAATCTATTTCCAAAATAGCCATCATTTTTTTAAGATTTTGTTATTCCTAATCATCAATTCATTCCAATTTAACTCATTGGTATCTTGTTTAAAAAACCTATAAGCCAAAGCCATTTGTCTGGCAGCTTCGCTAGGGCTCACCTTTCCAGTAGCTGTTCCTAAACCGGGACACAATACAGATTTTATAACCATGTTATTTGTTTTATTGTAATTCGCAATAGTTCTAAGCATGGCATACATCGCATTATAAACATTGTCTGTATTTGAAATATCCATTGGGACTCTCATCGTAGGTGTATGTGCTAAAAATGGGTGTTTTATATTTCCAGTTTCTACAAGAAAAGAAGTACCAACTGGTTGCTCTCCATAATAGCTTTCTTGTATTACTTTTTGCACCTTATTCTGTAATTCCATACCAAAATAATTCCTTATAATTAAATCTATACCTCCATCCATTTTACCGTATGAATTTGCAGGACTTACAATGCAATCATAATCTGCAACATCTTGAAAAACGCCATTTATAATTTGAACATTATCACATTTTTCAAATTCCATTTTCCAAGCATCACAAAGCTTGTTGTTTATATCAATTAATTTTAAATTAAAATTTTTAAATTCCATAACTTATTTAGCTATAAAGTATGCAAAATTTAAGGATAAAACATTTCCATTTTTTAAATTAGAAGAATTTTGAACAACTTTAATATCGTATCCATAAGTTAAAGTTAAATAACTAAATAAAGAAAAGCCTATTTCAGGTCGAAAGAAAAAGTTTGATTGTTTAAAATCCGTATATTGAATTAGATTAAATCTACACCCCAATATTAAAAAAGCTTCATATCCAATCTTATTACACATATAATTATTGTATTTGTCAAATGCAATTCCAGATTCAATAAACGGTCCATGATAAGCTAATGGTATGCTAACTATATCATCTGAATAACATTCAATTAAACTCAGTCCAACACTAATATTTGAATATTTATTATAATCGTATTTTAGCTTTGGCAAATATCCATTAATTTCAAAAGATTTGTCTAACTTATTTCTTTTAAATTTATTGTTTAAAAATAAACCAGTACGTTTATTAATTGCATTTGAATACATTCTGAATTTGTTTTTTGGAAAACCAAAATTATTCATTGAAAAACAGTTAAAGCTAATAGTCTTTACAATTATCAAAACGATGACAAATTTATTATTCATTCTTATTGCAAACAAGTTACTATCCATTTTACACACTCTTTTGGTTCAATTATGCTCCATGAATGTGGATGTCTATTTCCCTCTAACCTGACACCTTTTTGAAAAGCATTAATGAACTCCGCTCTTTTATTTCCCAAATCTTTGAGCAATTGAATCATGGCTGTTTGGTCCAAGGCATTTAAATCATACATATCCACATTTCTATTATTCATCCACCATACAGGATCCACATCACCGTAAATTCTCACAGGTGTATTTAACAAATATTTAGCATTCCCTCCACTATCAATACCATATGAGTAACATGAAAAATATTGATATTGACTTGGCACTTGTTCAGGTGAACCTCCACAATATGTTTCTAATTCTTTCATTCCGTAAGCTGGCTCATTTTGTCCTGGATTTTTATTTAACTTTCTTGTGAAATTATTGTAAATATTTTTTAAATCGCAAGGACCATCACAACTAAATACTGCCCGGGGTTTTATTGCTGTCAATGTAGAATCTTGACATGCCATTTCTGAATATCTTAAACTAAATAAACCTCCCATTGACCAACCTCCAATTACAACCTTATGTTTGGGTAAATGATAGGATGTTATTGCATTTTCTATCATTTTATTCATAACTCCGATTATGTTATTGTTCAAAGTTAACCTTTGGTTTATTGACAGAACAATTATGGCCAAGTTTTCTTTATTTGCTTGTTCACAAAACTCCGACATGCTGCTAATCAAATGTTCAGTACTTTCCCAAGTTCCGGGCATCAATACAACAGTACCTTTTATTTCACTTTCAGGAATGATGCTATGATAATATATTTTTTTTTCATTGTTATCACCTACGTATAAGTTTAAAGTATCAGTATCATAAACAACATTGTATTTTAATAATTTCAATAATTTTTCACTTAAAAATAAAGGATTACCCATTGAAAAATGACCTACAAGTGAGCGTTTATTACCAAAGTTATATGCCCCTTTTCCATGCATCTTACCTAATTTCATATACCCTTTATATGTACTAGTTAGCATTCCTTTAGTAAATCCTTTCATCGTCCCAAAACCAATGGCAAGTGAATCCGTGCATTTTCCCGACCAGGTCACACTGTCTTCTAATGAATTATGCTTAAACCACACCTTGCAATTGGATTTTTTGTCTTTTATGAAGTAACCTGATGTTTCTTGACCCACCATTGTAATAGAAATAAAAAGCCCTAAAAAAGATAAAAAATAATACCTCATAAAATACAAACACAAACATACATCTTTCAGAAATAAAAAAACAAAAACAATTTGGATAAATTGGTTTATACAATCATCTTTGCAGAATTGAATGGCCCTGTAGTTCAATGGATAGAATAGATGTTTCCTAAACATTTGATTCAGGTTCGACTCCTGGCGGGGCTACAACGAATTATATAGATTTTATTGAGGCGCTTCATCCTCAATTTTAGCTTTCGCAATTTTTTTTATTTAGATTTACTTAAGGGTTTCAGGCTGATTCGCTATTATTCTACGGCTTGTACCTTCTTTGCTGAGAGGTATCCACTTCTATCCCTAACGTTGCTTCATCAAAAGTATAGACATGCAGTCATAACCTTTAAAATAAAAAGTTAAACATCAACTTTATTGCACGAATTAAAAAACTAATTCTTAACTGTCAATTTTTGTGTTACCACAGTTCCATTTACTTTGGCATTAATGAAATAAACCCCAGCTGCTAATTGACTGGTGTTGTATTGTTTGCTTACATTGCCACTAAGTTTTTCATTCACAACATTGGCAATTAGTTTACCATAACTATCTGTGATGTATAATTCTACTTGAGAAGTTTTCTTAAGCGTTAAATTGATGTTAACCAATTGAGAACTAGGATTTGGATACACAGAAAACACAGTTAACACTTTCGGCATTTCATTGACTTTAACAGTTCCATATTCGTTTAAAATTAAAGTAGATAAAAATGTGTGATCACTGCCTTTATGACCTTGAAAATTGGAATTATACGCCCCATAAAAAGTCACTTTACCAGTTCCTGCCACAGGAGCTTTCCAATTGAATGTCCAAGTTTTTGAGCCATCAATTCCATCTACTCCATTTTCTGTATAAGTTAAGTATTTTTTATCGCCCACTAGTTTCGTTTGTATTGAATCCGTTACAATGATTTCGCCTAACAAATCCCCTTTATCATTTTGTGGAGATATTTGAAAACCAAAGCGAGTACCCTCCAATTCTGTATTGGTAGTTGTAATGGTATAAATCTGACCAGGCACATAACCTGTTGAAGGTATATTAGATTCAATCCATCCTTCATAAAATGTTGCATCTCCGCCATGACAAGCGGTGCAATTTTTCATGCTATCTCCTGGTGAACCAGTATATCCAGGCTCAGCTCCATCTTTTTTCATTATTTTACTTGTAGAAGCTTGAAACAACATAAAAACTATGGTTAATACAAAAGTTGAATAGATAATTTTTTTCATACTTAAGTACAAATTTAATAAAAAAAACTTAAACTTTTGTTTAAAATAATAATACTAATTAATTTTCACTTTGTATCATCTCTTCAAATGAAACAACACATTCATATCCCTTTTCTTTAAAATATTGAACTGTGTTTTCTCCCGTAGCCAACACATAATCACCTCCCCAAGCTCCTAAACTTTTGATTGTTCCTTTGTAATCTGAAAATAAATCTTGTTTTATAGTTTTTCGGTTAAGAAATAAAGCAGTTTCGTTTTCTGCTAATTCCAACAGTAAACAAAATTCAAAATAATCATCATTTAATGCAATTAATTTGCTTATTCTGGAAACTTGAGCTAGTTGTGAGCTAGTTAATTGCTGATTGAATTTAGCAATTTCTTTCCTGCTGTTTTGCTTTTGATTTAGATAAACAAAATACAATTTATCGATAAAATTTTTATTCCAATCTACCACTTCTATAGATGGGTTATTGCCATTCATTGTGTACAATATTGGCTTTTTTTCTTTAGCCACAGCAACATCAAATCCACTTCCTTTGAATGCATTAAAGTGCAAAGAGAAAGGATTTACTTGAGCCCATTGCGCTATGTTATTGGTTAATGTAGAACTGCTACCCAATCCTTCATTTATTCCAAATTCCAATTCTGTGGTCACTCTATATTCACCCTTATTTTCTAAAAATTTAGGATTTAAATGTTTTGCATTGATTAAAAATCTTACCAATTGTATTGCAGTTAACTCATCATTTGTTTCTTCAATGATAAAATAAGGCAAACTGATTTGAGCTTGAAACCAAACATTAGAATCCTTGTCTTTACTTACCCAATGCAGCAAATAAGCATCGCTTTCAATAGTTTCAACAGATAATGATTGCCCTTTGGATGTAGGCAATGCAAAACATGTAGCGCCTTGCAATACTGCATATTCCCCACATAACAATAATTTTCCAGGACTGTAAAAAACTGTTTTATCGCCCATCTACCCCCCTATTTTTGTGCTACAGCTTGTAAATCTTTTATTCCTCTTATCTTACAAAATACTTCTACAGCTGCACTATAACTAACAACATTGTGTTTAAAGTGATCTATGATTTTCAATTTTTCATCTTCAGTTGCCTCTAATTGATTCAATATATTTAAAAGGTGCATTTTCATGTGTCCTTTTTGTATTCCAGAAGTTACTAGCGACCTTATTGCTGAAAAATTTTGAGCTAAACCAACTACAGAAGTAATTCTCATTAATTCTTGAGCATTGGGATTGCCTAATAATTGATAAGCAAATTTAACCATTGGATGCAAATTTGTCAAGCCTCCAACAGTACCTAATGCCAATGGAATTTCCAACCAAAACCTGAATTCTCCATTTATAATTTCTGCATGAGTCAAACTTTCATATCTTCCATTCCTTGATGCATAAGTGTGCGCGCTGGCTTCTACTGCCCTAAAATCATTGCCAGTAGCTATTACAACGCTGTCTATGCCATTCATTATTCCTTTGTTATGAGTTGTTGCTCTGTATGGCTCAATTTCAGCAATTCGGATAGCCCTGCAAAACTTCTCAGCAAAATATTGGCCTGTCATTTCATTGCCATCATTTAGGTCTTCAACTTTAGCCCTTACTTCAGCTCTTACTATGCAATTAGGAGTGTAATTACTCAAAATACACATCACTACTTCTATGCTTTTATCTTCTTCTTTTAGCAAATTAGTAGTCAATATTTCTTCTTTTAAAATTTTAGAATATTCTTCTAAAATGGAATTAATAAAATTGGCTCCCATGCTATCACATGTTTCAAACGAAGATTTGATTTGATAGTAATGTGGTTCTAAATCCGTTTTATCTATAAGTTCAATTGATAGAATTCCACCACCTCTCAATTGCATGTTTTTAGTCAAATGGTTGGTATGAGAAATGAATTTATGTTTGATGGATTCGAAAAAAGCAATCAAATCATTTTTGTGATTTCCTTTCCAAATAAAATGGACATGACCAATTTTTTCAGTGCTTATTATTTCGGTGTGAAATCCTCCTTTATCTAGCCAAAAATTAGCAGATTTTGATGCTGCAGCAACTACCGAGCTTTCCTCTATAGCCATTGGCACACAGTACATTTTGCCATCTATTAAAAAATTAGGTGCAATTCCAAATGGCAAATAAAAATTGGTGATGGTGTTTTCAATGAACTCATCATGCAACTTCTGTGTGGTTTCATTAGTATGCCAATAACTTTTTAAAAACTGAACTGATTCTTGGTTTTGATTTAAAAAATTTGCAGCTAGCCACTCAATTTTAGCTTCTTTGCTTAATTTAGAAAAGCCTTTGATTATTTTATTGTTCATTGATTTCTTTGAGGTTTAAATATTGATAGCACACTTCTAAGCCATTTTTTACTGTTTTACAATAATTTTGAAGTTCTAAGTATTCTCCAGTTGCGTATTTTAAAAAAGCTGATGCTTGGGCATAAACTGAGTTAAATTTAGATTTTTTCATTAAATAATATCCATCTAAATAATTTTTTACACCTCCACTTATGATTAAGTTTTTACACAATGCTTTGTCACCTAATTCATCCAAAATTTGGTTAGAATATAAAACCATTTCTTCTGCTGAATGCCCTATGGTAGTTAAAGGTTGTAATTGAGTTCTTCTCATTTCATCTTGCCTGTGAAGTTCAAGTGTTGCAAAGTTAGTACCTCCATGTGCTCCAAACTCAATGGCTTCGATAGGCAGTTTAATTAATTCTATCAATGATTTAGGACCCATGCCTTGACCAACTTCTTTGACAATGATTTTTGATTTAATTTTATCTAAAATTCTTTTTATAGTATCAATTGGTGGGTGCTTTAAATGATCTCCTTCGGGTTGTAACCATTCTTGAAAAGGGTTGACATGTATTATCAATCCATCAGCAGACAATTTGTTTACTAAGTCATCGGCTAAATGAGTGGTATTACTTTCAATCAATTCTTCAATTTGAGCAATTCCTAAATTGGCAAAAAAAGGCAAATCGTCTCCCAATATTGGTCGAATATTAAAATCGTTGAAAAAGGCATTGTCTTTTAAAATGATTCTACAACTTCCCAGTCCCATGCCCATACCAAATTCATTACAAGCTTTTGCTAAGTTATGATTGATTAATGATGCTTTTTCGGTTCCACCTGTCATACTGCTAACCCACAAAGGCATTTTCATTTGTTTGTTGGCAATTGTAATTCGAGGTAAATTATCATCAGGATGTGAGCTCAATAAAGGTTCGTAATAAAATCTAGTATCTCGTTCCAATGTTTGTGAGACAAAGGTTAGCTCTAAATGATCCTTCTTTCTATCTGATGTTGTTTTTGTGTCCAATAAGGTATTTGGCAATTAATAATTTAGAACAACAAAGGTAAGATTTTGTTTTGATTTCACATAGTAAATGTAATTTGACTTACCTTTGCAATGGAAAAAAGCAATTGGTTTGCCGTGCTAACTCCGGTTAGTAAGGAAAGTCCGGGCAACACAGAGCACCACACCATTTGAAAAAATGGGCTGTAAATAGAAATAAATACAGACAGAAAGTGTCGCAGAAAATTACCGTCTAGGCTATGCCAAGATAAGGGTGAAAATGTGAGGTAAGAGCTCACACGTAAAAACAGCAATGTTGATACGGGATAAACCTTGTGGGTTGTAAAACCAAGTAAACTGTAGGCTTAGAGCTGCTCGTTCTATGGAATTTATTCCAACTACAGAGGGTAGGTTGCATTAGATAAATGGCAAACAATCTATGAAAATAGATGACAGAACCCGGCTTATAGATTGCTTTTTTCTTTTTTTAATAAATCTTTTGTTTCTTTGCCCTATGCGCAATTTTATACTTTTGTTTGTTGTATTTCATTTATTACAATCCAATGCACAAACTACATTAACTAATGAAGATATATGGTTCAAAGGCACATACAATGCCAAAATGCCACCTGGATTTAATTTTATGAATGATGGCTCTTCCTATTGTCAATTAGATGAAAATGCCGACAAAACGAAATCTTGTAACAAATATGACATTAAAACAGGGCAAAAAATGTCAACCATTTTCGAAACTTCTAAAATTACCGTTGACAACAAACCAATTATTGTAGAAAGTTTTAAATTTAGTGCAGATGAAAATTTAGTTTTAATTACCAATGGGTATGAACAAGTTTACAGACACAGTGGTAAAAGCATGACTTACCTTTACAATATCAAAGAAAACAAAACTACACCAATTAGCAACAAAAAAATAATGTATGCCACATTGAGCCCTAATGGCAACATGGTAGCCTATGTTAGTGATAATAATTTGTACATTTATGATGTATTAAAAAATAAAGAAACACAAATAACTAAGGACGGTATGAAAAATAAAATTATCAATGGTGCCGTAGATTGGGTTTATGAGGAAGAATTTAGTATGAGCAGAGGTTTTGAATGGTCACCTTATGGTGATTACATTGCTTTTTATAGATTTGATGAAAGCAAAGTACCTGAATTCAGTATGGACATTTATGGCAAATTATATCCAAATAAAGAAACATGGAAATACCCTAAAGCTGGAGAAACTAATAGTACAGTTGATGTTTATACTTACAACTTAAAAAAGAAAAAATCTAAAAAATGTGAGACAGGTTCAGAAAACGACCAATATTTACCTAGAATTAAATGGGTAAATGGAAATTATTTGAGCATACAAAGACTAAATAGACTTCAAAACAAATTAGAAGTGTTGTTTGCAAATGCCAGCGATGGCAAAACATCAGTTTTTTATACCGAAGAAAACAAATATTACATAGAAATCAACGACCTTGATTTTAAATATAATAATTATAAGATGGGTGACGTTGTTGAAATGTACTATTTATCTGAAAAAAGTGGTCGCTATCAATTGTATTCATTGACTAAAAATATTAGTTTAGGTTCACTTCAATTTTCAAATGAAAAGGAAATAGCATTAACAAAAGCAGAAAATGAAATAGATCAATACTATGGTAAAAAAGGAGATTTAATTTACTTTAGTAGTGGCTATTCAAATCCGAGCGAAAGGCAATTGTATTCTATCAATATTAGCAATGGAAACATCACTACAATAAGTAAAGAAAATGGATGGCATAACATCAGTTTTTCACCCACATTTGAGTATTTTGTAGATAATTATTCTACTTTAGGCACTCCTCCAACTTCTTTGATTAAAAATCAAAATGGAGAAATCGTTAGAACTTTAGAAACCAATAAAACATTGCAAGACAAATTAAATTTATTGAATTTTGGCAAAATTGAATTCGGAAAATTTACAAGTTCAGAAGGTGTTGATTTAGATTATTGGAAAATTACTCCTCCTAATTTTGATTCAAGTAAAAAGTATCCAGTCTTGTTTTTTGTATATGGTGGACCAGGCTATCAAACAGTAAAAAATGCTTGGGGTGGAGGAAATTATTTATGGCATCAACAATTGGCACAAAAAGGTTACATTGTTATTTCTATAGACAACAGAGGAAGTGGTGGCAGAGGAGAAGAATTTAAAAAGATGACTTATTTAAATTTAGGCTTGTATGAAACTCAAGATTACATAGAAGGTGCAAAACATTTTGGTGCAAAACCATATGTAGATAAAAGCAGGATTGGAATTTGGGGTTGGAGTTATGGAGGATTTATGGCAAGCAATTGTATTACAAAAGGTGCGGATTTTTTTAAAACAGCCATTGCTGTTGCACCAGTAACCAATTGGAGGTATTACGACAACATTTATACGGAGAGATACATGAGAACACCCAAAGAAAATGCCAATGGATATGATGCCAATTCGCCATTGACTCATGTAAGTAAAATAAAAGGAAACTATTTAATTATACATGGCACGGCTGATGACAATGTCCATTTTCAAAATGCTGTTGAAATGGTGTATGCAATGAACAATGCCAACATCAATTACGATGCAGAATACTATCCAAACAAGAATCACGGTATTTATGGAGGCAAGACCCGATGGCACTTGTACAACAAAATGACAAATTATATTCTAGAAAAACTTTAATATTTTTTGGGAAATAAAATTAAAAAAACTACTTTTGCATTCCCAAAATAAAAAGGTGAGGTGACTGAGAGGCCGAAAGTAGCAGTTTGCTAAACTGCCGTACGGGAAACTGTACCGAGGGTTCGAATCCCTCCCTCACCGCAGAAATTGAGGAAAGTTAAAAAATATTTTTAGATTCGTTTTAAAAATATTACCTTTGCAGCCCTGTAAATAAAACAGTAAGCAACAAGTTCTTTCAAAAACAATACAACTTCGGGGTGTAGCGTAGCCCGGTATCGCGTCTGCTTTGGGAGCAGAAGGTCGTAGGTTCAAATCCTGCCACCCCGACAAACACGAAGTTAAATGGTCCCGTAGCTCAGCTGGATAGAGCAACAGATTTCTAATCTGTGGGTCAGGGGTTCGAATCCCTTCGGGATCACTTTTAAAACAATTACTTCATTTAAATTCCTTATCATTTTTCTATTTTTTTATTCATTTTAATCAATTTATTTTAACTTTGTCTCTGTTTTAGGATAAAAACCTAACCCCTATGCCTCAAGAATTAGAAATAAAAGTAAGTCCTGAAATGGCTCAAGATGAAACCAAACTTCTTGAAATTCTTAAATCTCAAATTAAAAATTCTAACGAAATAAAAAGCATACACCTGCTAAAAAAATCAATAGATGCCAGAAAACAACCCATTGTTTTTGTTCTTAGGTATATAATTTATTTTAATTCTGATTCCAGCAAATACGAAACCCTTAGTTTTAAATTTCAACAAACCAATTCAACAAAAAAAGTAGCCATTATTGGAACAGGACCTGCTGGTTTGTTTGCTGCACTGCAATTAATTGAAAAAGGCATTAAACCAATGCTTTTCGAAAGAGGTAAAAATGTCAAAGAACGAAGAAGAGATTTGGCTGCTTTAAATAAAGAATTGATTGTCAATCCTGAGAGCAATTATTGCTTTGGCGAAGGAGGAGCTGGAACATACAGCGATGGCAAACTCTATACTCGAAGCAAAAAAAGAGGTGATGTTGAAAAAGTGCTAAACACCTTTGTGCAACATGGTGCTGCAAGTTCCATATTATACGATGCCCACCCTCATATTGGCACCAACAAATTACCAAACATCATTGAAAACATAAGAGAAACCATTGAAAACTTCGGTGGCGAATTTCATTTTAATTCTAAACTTACTGATTTTATCATCAATGATAAGCGCATCACAAAAATAGAAATCAATAATGATGCTCTATTCGACATAGATGAAGTTATATTGGCAACAGGACACTCTGCTAGAGACATATTTGAACTGTTACATTCTAAACAAATACAAATTGAGGCAAAACCATTTGCTTTAGGTGTAAGGATTGAACACCCACAACCTTTAATAGATGAAATTCAGTACAAATGTAAATCAAGAGGCGAATACTTGCCTCCATCATCTTACAGTTTAGTTACTCAAGCATTAGGTCATGGTGTTTTTTCTTTTTGTATGTGCCCAGGTGGCATCATCGCTCCCGCTTCTACCAATATCAATGAAACGATTGTAAATGGATGGAGCCCTAGCAAAAGAAATGGAAATTTTGCTAACTCTGGTATGGTTGTTACTGTCAACGAAGCCGATTGGGTAAAACAATTTGGGAATACCCCACTTTCTGCTTTGGCATTTCAGAAACAAGTAGAGCAAAAAGCTTATAATTCAACAAACAGTATAATTGCTCCAGCTCAAAGACTTGAAGACTTTATTCAGAATAAAACGTCCAATCAATTGCCCGAATGTTCATACATTCCTGGTGTGTTAAGCAGAGATTTAAAAAGCATTTTACCAACTTACATTCATCAAAGTTTAAGCCAAGGTTTGATTGACTTTGGAAAAAAAATGAAAGGTTATAGAACCAACGAAGCCATATTGGTAGGTGTGGAAAGTAGAACCTCCTCCCCTGTTAGAATCCCTAGAGATAAATTAACTAACAGACATCCTCAAATTTACAATTTGATTCCTTGTGGCGAAGGTGCTGGTTATGCAGGCGGTATAGTGAGTGCTGCTTTAGATGGAATAAGTTGTGCTAACTCCATTTGATTTTATTGTCCACTAGGTTGACTAAATTCTAAATAAAAAAATATTTTATTTCATTCAAGCAACTATTTGTTTCCATTTGGTGTTTTATTATTAAATCATCAAATTTAATAATTAGCTTATGAACTGGAAAATGACCATATTGGCAACGCTTTGCCTAATTTTTAACAAAATAAATGCCACCCACATGATGGGTAGCGATGTTACATATACTTGCCTTGGACCAGGCAAATACAAAATTGTAGCTAAAGTATATAGAGATTGTAGAGGTGTTTCATTAAATAACCCTACTATGCAAGCTTTTTGCGACAATGCAAGTCCTATCAATATCAACTACACCAGAACTGCAATCAATGATATCAGTCCAACATGTGTTGGAGGAACCAAACCTTGTTCTCCTACCAACACTACTGTATCCGCTGAGGGAATTGAAGAACATGTTTTTGAAGGCGAAGTGGATTTTAACAAATCTCCTTTCAAAGCATTAAAAGATGCAGGTTGTTGTCAAATCTATTTTTCTGTAGCTCAATGTTGCAGAAATGTGGCTATCACTACCATTTCCAAAAACACTTTACACACCGAAGCCATGTTGGATATATGTGCTGTAGGCAGTGAATGTAATTCTTCACCACAATTGTCTATACCACCAGTAGCCTATATTTGCTGTAATCAATGTTTCACCTACAACAATGGAGTAGTAGATGTAGTAGATGGCGATAGTTTAGCCTTTAACCTTGCTCCAGCTTTGAATGGTCATAACAGCAATGAAACTTATGTTTCTCCTTTTAGTCCTGAAAAACCTATGACTCCTTTTTGCCCTCCTAATCCTGGAGTAGTAAATTGCAACCCAAAGCCAAATGCTTGTCAAGGAATATATTTTGACAAATTAACTGGAGACATTATTTTCAAACCTACCAATTGTGAGGAAGTAGGTGTAATAGTCATAGAAATTAAAGAATACCGCTTAGATAAAAATACCAATAAATGGAAATTGATAGGAAGTATTCGCAGAGACATGCAATTAGTAGTCATTCAATGCCCCAATAACAATCCGCCTAAAATCACAAATAAACCATATAAACCAGTTTGTGAAGGCAACAAAATCTGTTTTACTATTGATTCAAAAGATGAAATGTATTCGCCTAACCAAACTGTTCCCGATACTACTTACATGAATTGGAACGCAGGAATTCCAGGTGCTAGCTTCAGAATTATAGACCCAACCGCTCGTGAAAAATCTGGTGAATTTTGTTGGCAAACAAAAATTGGCGATGCCAGACCTACCGCTTATCGATTTACGGTAACTGCAAAAGACAACAATTGTCCAAGACCCGCACAAGCAAATAAAGGATACAATGTGTATGTCATGCCTAAAGCAATAAGTACAAGACAATACAATGTCATGGATTGTGGTAAATTAAAATTCGAATGTTTTCCTAAAGATACCATAAGCTATAAATTAAAAGATTACACTTATGAATTCACTATAAGAGATAGTACTAACAGTGGTTTGCCGTATTATAAAGGATTTAAAAAAGGAGATAGTATAGTGTTTAAAAAAGGAGGAAAATACATCATAACCAGTATCATCAACAACAAATTCAATTGCCCAACAATATATGTAGATACAGTTAAAATTCCTCCAATGATGGAAGTGGAACTTGCATTTAATAAAGATACTTTTGTATGTGAAGGTTTTTCAATAACACTAAAACCAAAAGTAAGCAATGGCATGAATCCATTGAATTATGAATGGCAAAACCCCATTGGAAATACCTTAAACTTAACTTCAAGCGAATTGAAATTGAATCCTACTAAAAATGAAGAAGTAAGTTTGAAAATTACAGACAAAAATAAATGTGAAGCACATGACACAATTTTCATCAAACACCAATTAAATCCCATTGTAAATCTAGGCCCAGACAATAGAATCTGTTCGTATGAAAAAGCCATTTTAAACCATAATGCTCCTGATTCCTTAAACTATTATTGGATTAAAGACGGAGATAGCAGCAGAATTAAAGAAGTGTCTATTGCTGGTGAATACATTGTTAAAGTAATAGACCATTTAGGTTGTTTTTCTCATGATACTTTAGAGCTTTTTGTAAACGATACGGTGAAAGCTATAGCAAAACCAAATTCAGAAATTTGCCATTTAGATACATTGAAAAAAACAGGAGATTTTTTCCCTAAATCGCATGTTCATCAGCTGAATTGGATACATTTAAACACTAATACTACTATAAGCAACAACGTTAGTATTTCTCAAAAAATAACCAATAAATCTACCCAATATTATGTTTTTAATGTTTCTGTCAACCAAGAAAACAAAGTATGTATAGATTCAGATACCTTAGAAGTTGTAGTCAATGAATTGCCTAAATTCAATGCATTAACAATTCCTAAAAGATGTTACATCGAAGGGCGAATTTTACTTAACCATGTAACTGCAACCAACGGAGGAAGTGCTGATAAAATCAATTATTACCATCGTAAAAATTGGGTTTTATGTCCAGCTAATGGTTCCGCATGGTGTTATTATGATTTTCCAAAATTCATAGAAAACAAAGATGTAAAAAACGGATATTTAGACACCATCTATTTTCAATACAAAGACCCTAATGGTTGTTATAACAAAGGATTTCAACAAGTAAAATTAAATCCTAACCCAACAGTATCATTATCTGGTGGAGTCTTTTGTCAAAGAGCTGGTTTAATTGATTTAGCACAATTAATAGAGACACCTTCGGCTTCGGCAAGAAGTGGTATTTCACAATTTAGAATTATAGAATCTCCAAGTGCATCAGGAGTTGTTAATGGTAGCGTATTGACACCAATATCCAATACTCCTCTAAAAGTATTATTCGACCCTGGCAGCGAAACTGAAATCAATAAAACTGGAATTTACGAAATTGAATATTGTTACAAAGACGGCATTTCAGGTTGTTATACTTGCGATACAAACAAAATAAATGTTGTTCAATTGCCAGAAATAGAATTTTCAAGTATTCCAAATCAATGCATCAATTATCCAATGTTAAATTTAGACAGTTTTGTCATAGAAAAAAACACCCAACTAAGGTTTAGTAAAGGCGTTTGGAAAGCTATAGAATTCAATGGCTCAAGAGACATTCAATATCAAAATATATTAATGCAATCCATAGTAAACAACAAATTATTTAACCCAAAAATTGCAGGTGAATATGTATTGAAATTTATAGATAATTCAAGTGGATGTGAGATTATGGATAGCACAACTATTAGAGTATTTGGATTGCCTAAAATCAGTTTAGATATCCCAGACACCCTTTGTTCAAGTGCAAATCCAATAAGTTTACAAAGTAACTATCCAAACAATCCTAACGGAATTTGGTCAGGTCAATTTGTTAGTGGTTCCACTTTCAACCCAGGTTTAAGTCCTAAAAACAAATTATATGAAGGTCCATATACTGTTTATTTTTCTTATACAAACCCAAGTACAAAATGTTCAAATAAAGATTCACAAAAAATAAAAATTCAAACCCAAGCTGAAGTAAAAATTACAACTCCTAAACCATATCAACAATGTGAAAACAAAGAATTCAAATTGAATGCAAGTGTTCAATGGGCAAAATCAATCACTTGGAAAACCAATGGGGATGGACTATTTAACGACATTAAAATATTGAATACAATATATCAACATGGCATTAAAGACACAAGCAATGGAAGTGTAACATTAAAAATAGTTACAGACAAAGAAGGAATTTGTCCTGTTGTAGAAGACTATATAGATTTGATTATAGAACCCTATCCTCAATTCGATTTTATTGGTGACCCATTACAACAATGTGAGCCCGCTATTGTGAATTTTACTAGCAATGTCATAAAACCATATAACTTATCAAACATAAAATACAGTTGGTGGTTTGGAAATGGAGATAGTATTTATAAAAGTGATGCACATTCTCCTCAAAACATTAAGTATGATAGTGCAAGTAGAAATGGGTATAATATAAAATTAATGGTAAGCAACCAATGGGGAATCAATGATGACCAGTCTTGTAACACTACAACGGAAAGAATATCTTATATCAAAGTATGGCCAGTACCCATAGCTGCATTTACTACCGATCCTAATTTTTTCACCACAGTAGCTTTTCCAAAATTTAAATTCATCAATCAAAGTAAAATAAAATTTGGCGAACTAACCTATTTATGGAATTTTGATCAAAACAACCAAGATGATACAAGCACTCAGATTCATCCTTTACATCATTACAAAGCTGATACAGCTAAATATTGGGTCAATTTACAAGCCATTTATCAATACCAATACAATGGTGAAAATTTATATTGCATGGATTCTGTAGGGCAAAGAAGGGAAATTAGACCTGATGTAACTGTATTTGTTCCTACGGCATTTAGCCCAGAGGGAACAGGTCCTGAGAAAAACAACAAATTCAAAGCAGTTGTAAATGGTGAAAAATCGTTTGAAATTATCTTATTCAATCGTTGGGGTGAAATCTTATGGAAAAGCCAAGATAAAAACGAAGGTTGGAATGGAATGTATCTTAAACAAGAATGTCAACAAGATGTGTATGCATGGATAATCAAAGTAACAGGATATGATGGCAAAGAATACCAATACGAAGGCACTGTGACACTATTGAGATAGCTGCATCATTTAAAATTAAAAATAAATGGTTAATATTGTTGGTTCAATGGCGGTAATTATATTTTAACTATCGCCATTTATTTAACACAACATACATGATAGAAATAGGCAAATACAATGAATTAACAATCAATAGAAGAACAGTACCTGGTTTATTTTTAACTGATGATGAAGGAAACGATGTTTTATTGCCCAATAAATACATCCCAAATGAATTTGAAATTGGTGAAAAAATCAATGTTTTTGTGTATTTAGATTTTGATGAAAGACTGATAGCTACAACAATAACTCCCAAAATAACTTTGCATGAATTTGCCCCATTAAAAGTGGTAGATGTCAATCATTTTGGAGCATTTATGGACTGGGGACTAGAGAAAGATTTATTTGTTCCATTCAAAGAACAAAATTACAAAATGGAGGTTAAAAAAACTTATGTTGTATATCTTTATGAAGACAAAAATACAGGAAGACTTGTTGCAAGCGAAAGAGTAAACAAATGGCTAAGTAATGAAACACTTTCAGTAAACGAGGGAGACAAAGTAAAAATCATCATCAATAAAAAAACAGATTTGGGATACTCTGCCATAATAAATCAAAAACACATTGGGCTGATATATCACGATGAGATATTTGAACCGTTACATTTAGGAGACATCAAATGGGCGTTTATAAAAAAAATAAGAGAAGACAATAAAATAGATTTGTCTTTGAATCAAATAGGGTATATAAAAACAGAACCTAATGCTGAGAAAATTTTAACATTGTTGCATGCTAATAATGGCTTCATTAATTTACATGACAAAAGTGATCCAGAAGAGATAAAAGAAAGATTAAACATGAGTAAAAAAGCCTTTAAACAATCGTTAGGTTTGTTGTATAAAAACAAACAAATTGAGTTATTAGAAAATGGGGTAAAATTAATTTCTTAATAATTTAACAACTTTTCAGACAATTCATTTCTCAATTTTTTATTGATTTCTATAGAGCGGCCAAGTTTGGTAATAATTTTATCGAATTTATCGTGTTTATCAATTTCTTCAAGCTCAAGCACATTTAAAATCAAGCTTTTCCCAACTCTAATAAAATTTTTTGAAGTTAAAATTGATTCAAAATATTTTAAATTTTTACTGGCGGTAATTGATTTGTTGTTTTTTAAATACAAAACAGAATAAGGACCAGAAGCTTCGACATATTCAACATCATTTGAATTGATAAAAAAGTATTTTTCATGGGTATTGATAGAAATTAATCTATTGTTTGTTTCA
>CAYVDH010000061.1:0-18366 GCA_964450355.1 uncultured Flavobacteriaceae bacterium | reverse complement strand
TAAAAAAGAAAATAAGTAACTTATTGATAATAAAATACCTATACCTAATAATAATTTTAAAAGAATCAACGTAAATCCATTTTATTTTTTAATTTTATATAATTTTTTTCAGCAGAAAATTGACTTTGCCAAAAAGATTTTACTGAATTTCTTCCTTGAATAGAATTAATATTTGATTGCAATAATTGTTTTAATGCATCTATAAAGTCATTAGTATTTACATTTTTTGGTATTAAAAATCCGGTGGAATTAGTCACAATTTCACTACATCCACCAACATCAGTGGAAATGATTGGTATTCCAAAGCTTATAGCTTCCATCATGCTAAGAGGTAATCCTTCTGAACTACTCAAACTTACTATACAAGTAATGGGAGTGTGTTTATAAAATTCCATTATTTGTGATGCTAATTGATTTCCTAAAAATTGAACTTTTATATTGTCAGGTAAATTTTTAGAACTGTTTTTTAACTCTTCAAAATCATCTCCTTCTCCAATATGAGACCATGTAACTTTAATGTCTAAGGACTTTAATAATTCAGGCATTAAATAAAGTCTTTTAACTTTTCTTACATAAGCACAAGTGACAATATGAACATCATTTGCAAAAGGATTAATGTAGGAATGAGAATTTGTTCCTAAGTACAATGAATTAATTTTATCTTTATACAAGGGAAATAAATGCCTTAAGTGGTTTGCTCCTTGATTTGATACTGGTAATATGGCATCAAAATATTTAATTTTAAAGGCTTGAAATGGGATGTGTTTAAATGGCGCTTGTTCATCGTATGTTTCAAAACCGTGAGTTCTTGAAAATATGTTTATTTGACTTTTTTTTCTTTTTAAAATGGCTAAACTTAAGGCAACATCATCAAAAAAATAAGAATAAAACTTTGTATTTTCTGTCCATTTGTTTTGAATATAAACAGCTCTGGAAATGGTGTTTTTTAAAGAGGCTAAGAAATCTCTTATAAAAGCTAAAGAACAACCTCTTTTTAGATAAATAAATACTTCATTCATTGCAATAATCCACATATAATAATGTTGGATATACAATTGATAAAAATTCAGTTTTTGATATACAATTTTGTATTCATTGATATCTTTAGAATTCCCAATTTCATAACCCAATTCAAATGTTATATTGAATTCTTTAAAGTTGGAAATTTCCTTTTGAATCAGGGAATCTTCCAATTTATGAGTTATAAAAATTAAGGGTTTGATAAAGTAACTTGAAATGTATTAATGGTGTTTATTACCTTTTGAAGTTGTTGTTCACTTAATTCATAAAAGAATGGTAATCTAACTAAAGAATCAGAGAATTTATCGCAATTAGGCAATTCTCTACCATCGTGTTTTTCCTTATAAAAAGGGCTTTTATGCAATGATAAATAATGAAAAACAGCCTGAATTCCATTTGATTTTAAGTGATTTATAAGAAGAGTTCTATTTTGTATGTTTTTGCAATCCAAATAAAACATATGAGCGTTATTCGTTGCATAATCGGGTATTTCTGGTAAACCTATGTTGTTGTTTTTGGCCCATTGATGAATGCCATTATAATAGGTTTCCCAGATGAACTTTCTTTTGTTTTGTATCGTTTCTAAATTTTCAATTTGTGCATATAGAAAGGCAGCAATAATCTCGGAAGGTAAAAATGACGAACCAATATCAACCCAACCGTATTTATCGACTTCGCCTCTGAAAAACTGACTTCTATTAGTTCCTTTTTCTCTGATTATTTCAGCTCTTTTAATTAAAGTTTCATCATTGATAGACAACATACCTCCTTCACCAGAAATGATGTTTTTAGTTTCATGAAATGAAAAAGCAGCCAGATGACCAATACTTCCTAAAGGTTTACCTTTATAATAACTATCAATAGCTTGAGCGGCATCTTCTATTACCCATAAATTGTATTTTTTTGCAAGGTCCATGATGGAGTCCATATCGCAAGCATTTCCTGCATAATGAACTGGAACTATAGCTTTTGTTTTATTGTTAATTAAAGGTTCAATTAAATTTACATCCATGTTAGGATGGTGAGCTTGAGAATCAACAAATTTAATTATTGCCCCTCGAAGTACAAATGCATTTGCAGTTGAAACAAAAGTATAAGACGGCATGATAACTTCATCACCTGGCTGAATGTTTATTAGTAAAGCAGCCATTTCAAGTGCATCTGTACACGAGGTAGTTAATAATACTTTTTTAAAACCAAATTTTGTTTCAAAAAATTGATGGCATTTTTTAGTGTAAGTACCATCGCCAGATATTTTACCTGTAGCTACAGCATCTTGAATGTATTGAGTTTCATTACCTGTTAAATATGGTTTATTAAAATCAATCATGATTATTTTGTGTGTCCGTATTTGTACATATCAACCATTTCTGGTGGAATTCCCCAATCATGTGCTCCAACTTTGTCATGTAATTGGTTAAATTCATCTTGATAGAATTTTTCTAATTGTTCAATCATTCTATTTTTTGATGGTTTAAAATCATGTTGATATGCAGCATTTATTGTGTGTCTAACAACAATAGATATCGCTTCTTCTCTTGTATATATTCTTGCTACATCTCTTTCTGGAGTAAATAAACTTAAATCGTGTTTAGATTTTCCATCTAAAATTAAATCAGAAATGAATTCGCTGATGACTGGAGAACAATGTAAGCCATCTCTTTTTGTTCCAGTGGCAACTAATAAATTTGAAATGGTTGTTTTACCAAGTAATGGGAGTGTATCTTCCGAAGTAGGTCTCCAACCAACATTAACTTTTACCAAATGTGATCGGTAATAATCGGTATTTATTTGTTCCATTGCAGATTTTAATAACGTATAAACACTGGTAATTCTTGCAAAATCTTCAGGCCATGGGGAAATAAAATTACTTGCTCCAACTAAGGTGTGTTCACTATCTTGAGGAGCTGAATATACACCACATGCTAATCCTCTGTTTGGAGTTCTTACACAATTACTTAATGTTTTTGTGTCTGTTTTTAATAAAATACTAGAGCCTACACCATAAAAAATTTTGGGAAAATTTAATTTAAAGTTAGATGCTTCCATGATTTTAGAAAAAGTAGCGCCAGGTGCAACAAAATAAATATCACCTTGAACAATGGATTTGTTATCTAATACTACATGGGAAATGATCCCATTTTCTTGAATTAAATGTTCTGCATAAGCATGGATAAATTTTACATTGTTGTTTTTTAATAATGCTTTTTTTAGTCCAAGCATTAGTAAAGTTGGATTTACCCAACCTTCTCCATCAATGTATATACCTCTGGCAGCTCTTCCTTGAGCATCAGGATTGTAATTTTTTATTGTTTTAGGATCGATGTATGAAAAAGGCTCATTGTATTCTTTTAACGCATTGACAATTGCATCAAAATTTTCGTCTTCTAAATCATCTGTTACATGGTTGTTGATTAAATATGTACCAAATCCATATTCTTGTTGAATACCAGAATCATGTTGAATTTCTTTTAAAAAATTAGGCCAGTAAGGTGTGGATGATTTATTAAAAAGCCATTTTTGCTTTTCTATGTTATTAGATAAAGTATGAGAATCTATTTCACAAAAAGAGTTAAACATGGCAGCAGCAGCTAAGCTGGCACATCCTTTATTATCTTCAGGTCCAATGATGATGATTTCAGCATTTTGATCTCTTTTGATTAACCTGTATGCAGTTGTTAAACCTAAAATTCCGTTCCCAACTATGATGGTTTTCATTTTATTGAATTATGATGTAATGTGACCATATCTATACATGTCTAATAATTCAGGGTGAATACCCCAATCTTTAGCACCAACTTTGTCATGCAATTCTTCTAAATCCCTTCTATGCATGTCTTTTAATTTGTCAGATAATCTATCATGAGAAGGAACAAATCCATGTTGGTATGAAGCATTAATTAAATGTTTAATACATGCTTCTATTGATTCTTCTCTGGTATATGTTTTAATTAATTGTCTTTCAGGCTTAAATACATCGTATTTTTTATCTATTTCTTCACCAGATAATAATTTGCATAATAAATCGGAAAGTAAAGGAGATAGATGAAATCCATCGCGTTTTGTTCCAGTACATACTACCAAATTGCTGATGCTAGTTCTACCAAAAACTGGGTAATTATCTGCACTTACAGGTCTATAACCTACATTAATTGTAGAAATTTCAGCTTTATAAAAATACGTATTAATTTGTTCCATAGCACTTTGTAACAAATGTTGAACAGAACCTAATCTTGCTCCTTCAATTTTATAAGGTGTAACAAGGCTGCTGGAACCTATAATTATTTCATTTAATGGTACTTTAGGACTGGTATAAAAAGGAACAGTGTATATACCGCAAGCTAATCCTCTGTTTGGAGTTCTTATGGCTTTAGTATGAGGTTGTTCAGGAGCTTTAATTTGTATAGAGATACCCACTCCATTAAATATTTTAGGAATGGATGTAGAAATGTTACTTGAATCTATTAATGTGCTTGCGGTAGCTCCCGTAGCAAGTAAAAATTGATCGGCTTCTATTACTTCATTGTTGGAGAGTGTAACGCTTACAATTTTATTTCCTTCTTGTGTTAATTTAATCACTTCATCATCTACAAATTCAATACAAGAAAATCCTTTCAACGATTCATCAATTGATCTTAAAGTTAATTTTGGATTTAACCATCCTTCGTTGGGTATATATACAGCTCTTGTTGCTCTGTGACGTGCTTGTGGTTTATAATTTGGGATATCTCTTGGATCCACTTCAGAATGCGGTTCATAAAAATCTTTAAGAGCTTTTAATACTGCATTGTAGTTTGAATCATCTAAATCATCAGTTGAACAATTATTTACTAGATAAGTACCTAATTCAAAACAAGCACCAGTAGAACCCATGCAATTAGCACATTCTGCTACAAGGCAATTGTGTCCCATGGCTACTTCAAGATGTTTGAGAACAAAAGCGGGCCACATTTTAGCAGCTTCATAACTCATTTCGAACCTTAAACTGTCTATTTCTGACTTGAATGTATCAGCTTCTATTTCACAAAATGAATTTAACATAGCTGCAGCAGCCATGGTTGCTGAGTATGGTCTTTCTTTTTTACCAACAATAATGACTTTATCTCCTTCCTTAGCCCCTAAGCCCATTCTCAGTGCTGTAGTGACAGAGATTATTCCATTACCAATAATGACTGTTTTCATTCAAATTTTTATTTAATAATGTAACATAAACCAGGGTAGTTGGTTGTTCTATATACTTTATGAGGGTATTTGTTTAATATGTGTTGAGTATATACCATTGCTTCTGCTGGTATTGAATCTCTGGTTAATTGCCAAAAAGCAATGATTCCTCCAGGAACTAATTTTTCATACAACAGTTGAAATGATTTTAGTGAAGGGTCGTATGAATTGACATCAAAAAAAGCTAAAGAGACAAATTCATTTGCATTTTCTTCAAAAAATTTAGGTAGTGTTTCTCTGCAATCACCAACAATTACTTTGTGTTTATTGTTGTAATGTCCCATTGCATTGCTTTTTTCGTGCAATACCAATAATTTTCTTAATAATTCGGCATACTCTTCACCACCTACTGAATAAGTACCATCTGTATGTAAGTTTGTAGCTTTGTCTTTTTCAGAAAAACCTTTGTAACCTTCGAAAGTATCAAAACAAACTATTCTTCTATTAAAATGTAAGGGCTCATAAATTGCTCTGAAATTTTCACATAATACAGCTGTTTGACCTCTCCAAGTGCCTAAATCCACTATGATACCAGGTAACTTTACTATTTGCTGATAAATTTCTGCTGTTGCCATTATTCTTGCTAATAATGAACCCCTAAGAAATAATCCTAAAGATCTTTCTTTTTCGTCTTGAGAAGCTGGATAATTGTTCATTATTTCAAAAATTTCATTGCGTGTTTGCAAACTTTCTTGAGATGAAAATGAAATAACTGCTGATTCGTGTTTATTTGTCATATAATTAAAAATTAATTTTTTTTCTGATAATGTATAATGGTCTGTTTTGAACTTCAGACATGATTTTTCCGATGTATAGCCCTACAACTCCTATCACCAATATTTGAATTCCTGAAAACAATATGATAACTGATATCAATGAGGTATATCCAGCTATAAGATTATTTAATATGAATTTTCTGACTAAAATAGAGAGTACAAATATAAAACCAATTAAGGCAATTATAAAACCAAAATATACCATTAATTTTAAGGGTCGGTCCGAAAAAGAAATAGCCCCATCTAGTGCTAGTTTTAAACGTTTTTTTAGTGTGTATGACGATTTGTTATCTACACGAGCTTGATGTTTGGTTTCAACATATTTATGCTTAAAACCTAACCAATTTTCTAATCCTTGTGGTAATCTCGATTTTTCATCAAGTTGATTGTATGTATCTAAAAACAAACGATTCATTACCCTCAAAGTAGCAGTATTTTGTGGTGTTTTCATTCCTGTCAGCCAATTGAAAAATCTGAAAAACAACTGAGCTGTAATAACATCAGTCCATTTGCTGTGCCTCTCCTTAGCATGAATACCTATCACTAAATCTACATCTTCGTTTTCTATTACTCGTAATAATTTTGGTATTTCTTCTGGAGGATCCTGCATATCCACATTCAATCTTCCTACATATTGTCCTTTTGCTTCTTTATAGCCACAAGCAATTGCAATGTGTTGGCCAAAATTTCTGCTTAAATCTATGATTTTTACAAAAGGAAATTTTTCAACCAGTGGAGTAATTATTTCCAACGAATTATTTGGACTTCCATCATTTACAAAAATCAATTCTACTTTTTCATTGATGTTTTCAATGTTTAAGTATTTTTTAAATGTTTCTTCATAGGCTAAACAAAAATTTTCTGCTAAATACCCATCGTTATAAATAGGGACTACAAAACTGTATATCATTGTATTACTCATTGCAATTATTTGTTTTTATATTGTCCATTTACCAGTATTGAATACCATATCAAGTACACTTACATCATGAGCAAATGGAGGATGTAATTGTGGATATTCATTGTATTTGCTGTAATCCATCCAATCAACTTTTATGTTGTTTTGATTGAATAATTCAATATCTAAATATGATTTTGCTGCAGGACCTGATAAATAGTTTGTTGCATTGAGTTTTAAACAAGCATTTACTAATTTCATGTTTTTATCTCCATCTAAATTCAGTTCTCTTGAATCTATAATTTGTGTATTTATTTCTAAAATACCACAAATTGCCTTGATAAAACTTAAGTTAATTTCAGATAAATATTCACTTGAATGAGTATATAATTCAAAAAAAAGCTCTTTGTATGTTTTAAAAAAAGGTGTTTTAGAATAATTGATTTGCAATGCATTCATGTGTTTTTTGGACCACGATGTATCAGCTATAACAGTTTCATGTATTTTTTGATCCAATGAATTTTGTTTTACAGGTATGGTAAGCCACTGTTTTCCATTTGGAGTTTTTATCATGTTTCTATTTCTCCAATCGTTTTTTGTGTATTGTACTTCGTCATATATAATCAGCACATCGGATTGTTTAATCAAATCAAAATAACCCTTCCATGGGATGTAATTTGATTGAATGATAGCAACAGTTTTATTTTCCACTTTTTACTTTTTTAAATCTAAATTATAAATAATGAAATTTTCTCCGTTAGATTTCATGTTAAAATTGGTTAATGAAGAATTAATGGCATTAAAGAATGCTTTACTACACCCTGGTTTCATTCTGTCATGCAACTCCACTATCATCATTTTTGTTTTGGGTATCCATAATTCAAAATGTTTTGAAAATACTTCGAATTCTGCACTTTCTATATCCATTTTTAAAATATCAATTTGATTCAATTGAAATTGTGATATCAAGCTATTTAAGCTTATTGCTTTTATTGAGCCTGGTTCTTCTGTATCAATTTCCTCTACTACCATCGCCCACTTACCACCTTGAAATTTATCACTTACTCTCAATGATGTATCTTGATGCCATAATCCATAATTTAGACAGGTAATGTTTGAATAGTTATTTGTATTGAATTGTAAGGTTTCAAAATTTTCTTTATCAGGTTCAATGGAATAAATTTTAGCATTAGGATATTTATTAGCATAAAACAAAGATGTTAATCCAATATTAGCCCCAGCATCAACAATCACATTTGGTGTAAAATCAATTGGATTATCGTATTCTCTGTCAGAAAAAATTTGATAAAAAACAGTGGTGTCTGAAGTATTTACTCTTAATTTAAATGGATGTTTTAATTCAGGTATTCTGAGCTCATCTAATTTTTTTAATTTAAAATTGATGAATAATCTCAATCCTCCAAAAATTGTAAATTTTCTGATAAATGATATTAAAAGTCTAATGTTAAATAGCACTGTTGTTATAAATTAAGTTTATTAAGTATGTTTAAAATTCTTCCACCCCCTTTGATGTTGCGCAGTTTTGTTTTCCAAGGTTTAATTTTGGACTCAAGTTGAATGTTTGCATCGTTTAATGCATTTTGAATGGTTGCACCTTTTAATAGTCCCAAACCCTTCCACAATGGAGGATTCAATGGGTGAAAATTATGAAAAGTATGATAATTATTGGCATTTATATTTTTCCAAAACTTAAAAAATTCATCACTATCAAAATCATCACTATGACTCCAATTTTTTAATTTAAGGTACAATTGTTCTTCGTTTCTTGCCCACGAATCGTGTAATATGAAATTATCTGCTAACAATGCCTTTTGATTTTTACAGGCTCTTCCATATTCATAATCAGGATAATTTGTGGCTATGTGGCACAATTCATAACCTTGATTAAAAACAGTGTAAATATAACCTTCATTAAGCTGTTTGAATAATGTAATCCAATTAGCAAAAACAGTAACTTTATCGTTGGGTTTTAATTTTTTTTCAAAACGTCTGAGTTGTGCAATAAATTTTCCAAAATCAACAAAATATTCATCTACATCCAATTGAATGTGCCAACCTCCTTCACCTAATTGTATTGATGTAAGTTTTCGTTGTCTTACCTCACATTCCATAGGAGATAATGTTGGGATAGCAAAATCATCTTCATAAATTGTAATGATATTTTTTGTGTCAATTTTCTTTATCCAATCAAAAAATTCAGAAGGAATTACAAAGCTATTTCCCTTGTATGTTTTTCTATTTTTATCTAATGAAAGTACTATCTTATCAGCATAATTATATACCAATGGCAATGATGTTTTCATCATTTCATAGTCATACGCCATCAATATGCCAATTTTTATCTGTTTCAATAGGTTAAATTACCAAGTTGTTTCAAAATCTTTTTGTGAATACGTATGATTGCGTTCACTAAACATAGATTTTTTATTGTTTTTTAGTTGTAAATTGTCTTTATTTTTAATTCTGTATATTAAAGCAACCGGAGTTAAAAACAAGAAAAACACTAATGATAAAATGATTTTAGGCATAATTAAAGCCAATATACTACTTAATTTAAGCCAAAAATCATGAATTTTACTTGCTATAAAAGTTGAGATAATACTACATATTCCTATAATTAATGAAAGGTGTAATAACCAATTTATTTTATAAAAATAATACAACACTAATAATCCAATACAAATGACTAGTATGGATTCATAAGTTGTTTGATTAGACGTTTTTTTCATTTAAAAAATAGTATAAATAAAAGGTGCAATTGAACTAGTTCCTCCAAAAATTAGAATTGCTCCTATGATTAATAATACAAGTATGATGGGCATAAGCCACCATTTTTTTCGTTCTTTTATGAATAAAAATAAATCTTTTATTGTTTCCATTATAATGTAAGTTTTAGTTGTTTTGAAATGATTTCAGCTGCTTTAATACAACCCTTGGAATTAAGATGTACTACATCGTATATAAAATCTTTGGATTTAGGAATTTCATTTTCTAAATCAATTAAAGTAATATCTTCAGATGCTGCTATTCTTCTTATATTTTGATTAAATCCTAATTGTAATTTCATCATTTGTGTGTAATTAAAATTAGTATTAGATGTTTTATTTTCAATGATATTTAAAATGCTTGAATCAGGGTTTATTTTGTACCTATTTGGTTGTGTCATTAGCACTGGTTTTATACCATTGAGTTTACAAATGGAAATAAAAGTTCTTAGTGCAACAATGTGTTGGGCATACATTTTATTAGTATCTAAAACGGTGTTTTTATTTCTTACATTTTCCCATTCATCGTCTATCATTTTTGATTTTTTATTCAAGTCAATGATCAATGATCTACTTGGGTTTTCATTGTAATACGAACCTTCAAAAAATAATGTTGTCCAATCGTTGATGTTTTCCATTAATACACATACATCTGCTTTTAATGGTATGATTTTATTGAATAATAAATTGATGCAATGGTAGGAATGATTTCCACTCATACCAGAATTTATTGTATTGATTTTTTTTCCGGTTAATTTATCTAAGTAAACACCTGTTAAGTAAACAAACCTTTCATTCTCATTTACAAAAGAACATTCGGTAGTACTACCACCTAAAAAAAAGACATTTAAATCAGAGTTTTGATGCCTAAATGATGGTTCAATAAAACCGTATTTATCTGTTCTGAATAAAAATTTATTTTTCGTTAATCCATCGCATTGTGATATATAATTGTCCCATGGTTCAATGTATTCATTAATTAAAGCTGCATGTTCTCTTAATCTTATGTATCTTTTTTCTTTGTTAGCTGATTTGTTTTTATTTTTATATTTTTTAAAAGCAAATACTGTTGCAAAAACATCATTTTCTTTTCTTTGAAAATAAATTACATTCAAGACTATTTCTGTAATAACAAACAATAAAATCAATGGAAATAAAGAAAAAACTATTTTTTTTAATAGAGGTATGTTCTTTTTATTTTCCATTAATCTGAATATTTTAGTTTGTAATTTTCTTTGGGAATCCAGTGAATTTGTTCACCTTTATTTAACAAATAATTACCCACTACCAAATAATCCATTTCAGTATTCATAAAACATTGATAGGCTTCGTCAGGTGAACAAACAGGTGGTTCTCCTCTTACATTAAAGCTGGTATTGATTAAAACACTTTCGCCAGTTAATGTTTTAAATTCATTGATTAAATTCCAAAATTTGGGATTTATGTTTTTATCTACAGTATGAACTCTGGCTGAAAAATCGACATGTGTTACACTTTGTATTGAACTTCTAACTGTGTATAATTTTTCACTGATATTTAATTGATTATAATTTGATGGTAATGGTGTTCTTAATTGACTATGAACAGGAGCTACCATTAACATGTAAGGAGATTTAGAATCTAATTCGAAATATTTTTGAGTATCTTCTAATAATACACTAGGAGCAAATGGTCTAAATCCTTCTCTGAATTTTATTTTTAAATTCAATTTTTTTTGCATTTCAAAGTTTCTAGGATCAGCAATTATTGATCTATTGCCTAAGGATCGAGGACCAAATTCCATTCTGCCTTGAAACCATCCAATCACATGACCTTCATTAATTAAATTGGCTACTTTTTTAAACAACGTGTCATCTTCTAATTTATTTGAAATTGCTTTGTTGAATTTTAGTGCAGATTCAATTTCTTTATCAGAATAGTATGGACCCAAATAGGAACCAGACATTGAATCGTTGCTGCTTTCTACTTTTCTTTCGCAATTTAAATACATATAATAAGTACTTAAAGCAGCACCTAATGAACCACCTGCATCTCCAGAAGCAGGTTGAATGAATATTTCTTTAAAGGTATTTGTTTTTAATAATTTACCATTTGCTACGCAATTTAATGCCACTCCACCAGCCAAACATAAATTGTCTGAATGAGTTAATTTTTTAGCTTCTTTTGCTAATTTTATTACTATTTCTTCTGTTACTGCTTGTATTGCTATTGCTAAATGACAATGATTTGAGTTTATTTCATCTTCTTCTTTCTTTACTTTCATTTGAAATAATTCTTCCCATTTTTGTTCATTGATCATTTTTAAACCTGTAGAATAATTAAAAAAAGTTTGATTTAAATATACAGATCCATCTTCTTTAATGTCTATTATTTCTTTTTTAATTTTACTGATGTAATCTTTTGTCACATCTGAATTAATATCACCGTATGGAGCTAAACCCATTAATTTGTATTCACCTGAATTGACCTTAAATCCAAGAAAATATGTAAATGCAGAATACAAAAGGCCTAGTGAATGAGGAAATTTTTGTTCTTTTAAAATTTTAATATTGTTGCCTTTACCTTCGGCAATGGTGATTGTAGCCCATTCACCTACACCATCAATAACTAATATAGCAGAATGATTAAATGGAGATGCAAAATAAGTGCTTGCTGCATGAGATAAATGATGTTCCGTAAACAACAATTTATTTTTTTTATGTTGGTACTCCCCTAGTTTACTTAATTCAGTAATGATTGTTTTTTTTAAAAATACTTTTTCTTTGATCCATACGGGCATTGCTTGAATAAAAGAAAATAAACCTTTAGGTGCATATGCATAATATGTTTCTAATAATCTTTCAAATTTTAATAACGGTTTGTCATAAAACACCACATGGTCAATTTCATTGATGTTTAATCCAGCTTCATTCAAACAATATTCAATTGCTTTACTAGGAAAATCGGCTGTGTGTTTTACTCTTGAAAATCGTTCTTCTTGTGCAGCAGCTATAATTTTACCATCAATAATAAGACATGCTGCCGAATCATGATAAAATGCAGATATGCCTAAAATTGATTTCAAATTAAATTATGAGATTTCAAATACACTTTTAAATTTTCCATTTTTACTTTCCAATCTAAATGGTTTTTTGACCATTCATTCATAACTTCAGCATGATTTTTATCTTTATAAATATCAAATAAAAATTTTTCAATCAGATTAAAATCAATTAATACATCGTCATTAGAAATTTGCAAACAATATTTTTTAATGGCAGGGTGCATCTCAATATCTGGATCAATATATCCATAAATGAAAGGTATTCCTCTTACCAAATATTCTCTGGTTTTGAGTGTGGCTAATTCATTCAAACCTTTTCTATGCAATGCCATAGTTGATATACCCAAATGTATGGAGTTAAATAACTCATCCAATTCCTTTTGATTTAAATACCCTTTTTGAATGATGTAGTCTCTTTTGATAAATTCCAATTCACTAAAAGTGCCACATAAAAATAAATTGATTTTTAATTTTCCTTTGTAAGCATCTATACTTGAAATTAATCTATCAATACCATTCCATACTGAGCTATTGGTACTCCCTTTAAGAAATACCATGTTAATTTCTTGATTGAATTCTGGAACTTTTCTCACTGAAAATTTATTGATTTCAATACCATTGGGATTAACAACATAGGTGTTTGCACCTTTACTTAATTGATAATTACCTAATTCGTTAGATTCAACAATGGTTAAAATTGTGTTTTTTCTGTATAATTTCCCCCATAATTTTTCATTGTATATAGGCCATAATTGGTATTGAAAATAACTAAGAAAATGACTTGGTTTTAAACTGAGTTTAAATTCGTTTTTAAAACTTAATATTTCTATTATTTCCTTGCTTATATGTTCTGAGATTAATTTATACTTGAACTTTTTGGATAAAAGATAAAGCTCGTATGAAGCTCCTGGATATCTCAAATATAAACATTTAAATTGATAAGGCAATTTATTCAAATAACTGATGATGGTATTGATTAATGCTTTTCTTTGTTTTATGTCATTGAACAACTTTCTATTAGTAATAGGATATGGTATAAAATCAATATTGGTTGACAAAGATTGAATGTTATCAATTTCATTTGTAAAAAATAAACCTTTGCATTGAATTCCAACTTGATTCATGGCGTCAATTTGAGACATGACTTTGCGCTGTACTGAGTCTATTTTAATAGATGCTGAAGTATAAATATATACAATATCAATGCTATCCATTGATGATAGTTAAATTAATTTGATACCAAACATCCGTTAAATTATTGGTATTGCCATTTTCATAATAGTCATCAAGTTTTGACTTTAATTCATCCGCATTAGATTCATTTTTAATTTTATTATATAACCAGTTTTTCAAATGCATTTTTGACCAATGTTCAAATGGACTATTAATACCTACTTTATATTTTCTTAACCTTATCTCTTCATCCATTTTACCTTTCATGCATTCGCGAAGTATGTATTTGGTTAAGCCTTTATTTAATTTGCTTGAAAGAGGTAACGAAAACACAAATTCAACCAATCTGTAATCCATAAATGGCATTCTAATTTCAATGCTATTCATCATACTTGCTCTATCAAAATTCCTGAGCAATGATGGCAATGTATTCACAAAAAATTCGTGATACAACATTCGTTTTTCAATAGGCAAATGGTTAAATTGATAGGGTTTATCACTTAAAGATTTTAAAACTATTGGCGTATAACTTTTTTCATTTTTTTGGGCTTTTAACAACTTTTTTATTTGATAAATCAATTTAGATTTCCATGTAATTGAATTGTTGCTTTTTGCTAGCCATTGCAGTTGTTTTTCCTGATGAATTGGATGATACAATCCTGCTAGTATTTGGCTGTACTCTTGCGATTTCGTTTTGTTTTGATTAAGTATAGAATTAGACCATAAATCATATAACATATACAAATAACCATATAACATTTCATCTACACCATGTCCATCAATAGATACTGTAATACCTGCTTGTTTCATCCCTTTGTAAATAGAGGAAATGGATGTAATAGGAGCATTTGAGATGGAATCAAATAACTCCGTTTCCTTTTCAATGTCTTGTTCTAAATTTTCAACATCAGTTTCTATCCACTTGATGTTTCCTTTGGTATAATTTAATGCTTTTTCTACATATTCTTTTTCATCATTTGGTAATCCAGGAAATACTGCTGATACGGCTAATTGTGAATTAGAATTGACTCTATCTAATTTTTCATTTTTAATTAAATCATAAACTGTGGAATAGATACTGCTCGAATCTAAACCTCCACTTAAAGCTGTTGCTACTGGTACATCGCTAATTAATCTAATTCTGCAAGCATCCTTAAATAATTTATAAAATTCATTTTTTTGTTCTTCAAAACACAGAGTATTGTGTTTTACTTGTTCTGTGATATCATACCATCTTGTTTGTTTCAATTCGATATCAGATAATTTGAACTCAATATAATGACCAGGTAACAATTGATAAATATCATTAAATATTGTGTAACCTAATCCTTCTAATGCATATATATTTTCTTTGGAAATGGCTATTCGTTCTTGATTTAAAGTCCTGACAAATCCTTTTAAATATTTAAATGCTCTGGTCTCGGATGCAAATGCAAATAATTTATTTTTTAGATGTAAATAGTATAAGGGTTTTATCCCAAATCTATCACGGCATAAAAGTAGTTTTTTTTCAATGTTATCCCAAATTGCCATAGCCCACATCCCATTGAATAGATGAAAACAATCTTCTCCATAACAATCATAAGCAGCTATTACCACTTCAGTATCTGTATTTGAATGAAATTCATAACCCTTTTCTATCAATCCTTTTTTAATTTCAAGAAAATTAAACACTTCCCCATTATAAACTATAGTATATTTATTTTTATAAAAGAATGGTTGTTTTCCAGCATCTGATAAATCTAAAATTGATAATCGTCTATGACCCAAGCCCAATGTGTTGTTTTCAAACATTTCATATCCACTTCCATCAGGACCTCTGTGTTGCATGGAATCTGTAAATTGTTGAAGTACTCCAATATCCAGTTGTTCACTATTTAATTGATATATTCCACTAATTCCACACATATCAACTTTTTAAATGTTGTTTAACAAAATTTTGATAATTTATTTCAGCATTAAAATGCAATTCAAAATGCTCTTTCACTTTTTTTCTAAATTCAAGGTTATGGCTTTTATGTATTAAAAAATCTGAAATTATTTCTGCAGATTTTTGAAAATTCAATTCACTGTTTAATAAAATTCCAGTTTGATCATTTACAATTTCAGGAATTCCACATATGTTTCTACCACACAATGGTATTCCAAAGTTAATGGCTTCTATCATTGAATAGGGTAAACCTTCGTAGTCGCTTGTATTTACAAACAATGAGACGGTATTTTGAGAATAAAATTCTAAAATTTTATCATTTTTCGTTTGTCCTTTCCAATCTATTTTGATGTTGTCAGGTAATTTTTCGGTTTGTTTTTTCAAGAATGTTTCTAATTCTCCAGAACCAAAATGTATCCAAGTAATAGGTAATTTAATGTATTTAAGTATTTCTATAATGATATCTAATCGTTTTAATTGTATGATGTTACTACAACTAACTACAATGTAATTATCCTGTTTATTTGTGATTATTTGTTGGCTTTTATTGCCTAAATGTGAGGTGAAAATTTTGTTATTAAATCTGGGGTATTTTTTTTGTACATATTGTTTTCCATAATCAGATACAGATACTATTTTATCGTATTGCGACAAAATAAAATGACGAAATGGATGAAATACGTTATTGGTTTGAATTTCATCAAAATCATAACCATGAATTCTGCTGACTAAATGATTTTTTTTAAAATACCATTTTTTTAAAATCGCTAATTTCATTGCCCAATCATTAAGCCAATAGCTGTATAAAACATCGTTTTCCTGTATGTTAATTTTATTTCTTAAAGACCTTGAATGGCTATTTGCAATGGCTATATTGATTAAATATTGTTTGAATTGTCTAATGTATGTAAATCTGTGTTTACTAAACACTATTTCAAACAAGAAAATAAATAACAATCTTGGATTGTTTTTAAAAGTAGAACTTAAGGAAGCGTTATTATCAAATTCAATGTTTATTAATTCAACATTTTCAGGTAATTTTCGAATGACTTGATGATTGTGATTTGGAATTATAAATACAGTTTCAAATTGGCTTGATAATTCTTCTAATTCTTGAGTTAAAAAAGTTTCACCATGTCCATAAGGATACATTTCTGTGAAAAGAAAAAGTCTTTTTCTCAAATTCTTATTAGTTATTGAAAACTGTTCTTAATTCATCATATTTAGGGAAACTTATAAGAACCCCCATTCCCTTTTTCTGAAATACTGCCATACTACCTATGGCTACTGCACTGGCTTTGCCTAATTTCACCGCTTCAGAAATGTGGTTAATATTTCCACAACCACCATTAGCTATAACAGGAATATTGACACTTTCTGATATGAGTTTTGTAAGTTCAATATCGTATCCATTCCAAGTTCCTTCTCTATCTATGTTGGTAATTAACAATTCTCCTGCACCTAATTTTTCAATTTTCTTCACCAATAAAATGACATCATCATTCACTTTTTTACTGCCATTCATTGTATAAATGGTGTATTTACCCCAAAGATTTTTTTTAATGTCTAAACTCACAATTACAGATTGATTGCCATAAACAGAAGTAATTTCTTTGATTAGATTTGGATTTTCAATGGCACTGTTGTTTAATGCTATTTTCTCTATTCCTAGTTCAAATAATTTTGCAGCTTGTTCATATTTATTAATGCCTCCTCCATAAGCCAATGGCATAAAACATTCACTTGCCAATTGTTTTAATAGTTCATAATTGGGTTCGCGTTTTTCTTTGGTAGCAGTAATATCCAAAATCATCAATTCATCTACTTCTTTTTCATTGTAAATTTTAACCGCATTTATTGGGTCGCCAACATATATTGGTTTTTTAAACTGTACAGTTTTATACAATCCATCTTTATCTAAAAGCAAACAAGGTATCGCTCTATTTAATAGCATTGACTATTTGAAAATATTGGATTTAAGCCATAATTTGAAACCAGGATCAACAAATTCTAACTTACCAGTAAATCTATCGATGATTTCTTTTTTTTCTAGAGCTTCTAAAGCCCTAATAACTGTTGCAGAACTTCCTAAATCATACTTTTTTAAAGTTTCAATAGATGTCATTTTTAATTCTGTATTTTCTACCAATGCTTTTAAACATTTAATTTGACTAATAGACAGTGTTTCAAAATCTTTTTGATATAAAATTAAATTGTGAGTAAGCATATTATTAATCGCATCATTGTATTGTTTTATTCCAGCATTATCATTTGTGTTTAACCAAACATAATGAGCCATTTGTTGCACGTAATATGGGTGATTTTCCATTTCTTGTGAGATTTTTTTGGCTATTTCTGGTTCAATAGTTTTCTTGGTTTGCTTAAACCTTTTAATAATATAATTTGAAAGTTCTACTTCGTTAATTTTTTGCAAAAATATTGTAGTTCCAAACCTATAAAATGGCATGCTTTGTTTTTGAAACATTTCTTCCATCATGCTTCTATTGCTTCCATACAAA
>CAYVDH010000060.1:0-18549 GCA_964450355.1 uncultured Flavobacteriaceae bacterium | reverse complement strand
TATAATAATGATACTTTGTAGCAATAGCACAAGCGTAAAGAAATTTATCACTGTTGTTTCTAGATAGTCTAATAGAATTATCAATGGCCCAAATTGAAGAATCTAAATTTTTTAACTGAAAATGCACATTTGATAAATTGAAATAATTATATGGCTGTTGTAATATATCGTTACATAAATTGCCATAATAAATGGCATTATTTAATGAATTTAAACTTTTTGGATAGTTTTCTAAATCTAAATATATAGCTCCAAAGTTTTGATAAACACCTGTTAAAAAATCATATCTTTTTAATTCTTCAGCAATATTTAAGGATTCAAAAAGCGAATTAAATAAGTCCTTATTATATTTACCTTGCTCTGTTATTATTGAAACTAAATTTCTGTATAAATGAAATTTAGTAACTAACATGTTTTCATAGTTTGTTTTATAATTTGTGGAGTTTTTATCTAATTGTTCTAAAATTTTAATTCCAGCTTTTATAGTATCAATCGCTACTTTAAAATTCCCTTTTCTATATATTGCATTTGCTAATCCAACATAACTCATAGCAACATAGATTTTATTATTATTTGTTTTTGAATATATTTTAATTGCCTTAATACTATATAAAATAGTAGAATCAAATATTCCCATATCATTATAATTTGTAGCAATATTTTCATAACAAGCAGCTTCTCTTGTAGTTAGATTTAATTTTTTACAGAGCTTAATATTCTCATTTAATGAATAAAAACTTTTATCATAATCTCCTATTGCAGCATATATAGTTGAAATATCTAATTTTATTTTTACTGTGGTTAAAGTTGATGATAATTTTGAATCGTATTGTTCTGCTAATAAAAAATATTTTATTGCACTATCTGGTTTATTTAGCCAATATTCACTACCAATAGAATATAAATTATCTCTTATAACTTCATTGCTTTTAGTGTTGTTTAATTTCTTAAAAAATAAATCTATAGAATCTAAATTTTGACTGTTTAAATTATAAAAACACAAAATCAAACCCAATAAAATATTTTTTTTCATATCGCAAATATAATTAACAGTAGAAAAAAATCATTCACTAATAGATAATAAATGCTTGAAAATAAATAGAATAATCATCTTTAATTCATGCAAATATCACCTTCAAAATCTTAATCAATTCATTGTTTTTTTCTTAAAAGCAGACAATTGATGTTCAATTTGTTTTCACAAAAAAGACTTTTAATTTAATATGCTCTCAATGCATTTAGGCAAAAACAAATGCTCCAGTTGATGAATTTTACTCGATAATGTTTCAATGGTGTCATTGCTGTCCACTTGGCATTGGTGTTGTTCTATGATTTCTCCTTTGTCAAATTCAGAATTCACATAGTGGAAAGTAATTCCACTTGTTTTTTCTCCATTGGCAATGACTGCTTCGTGTACATGACTTCCATACATGCCTTTCCCTCCATATTTAGGCAACAAGGATGGGTGCAAATTGATGATTTTATTTGGAAAAAGTGTAATTAAATCTTGCGGAAATAACAATAAAAATCCTGCTAACACAATCAAGTCTGGTTTGATTTCACTCAGGCTGTTTTTTACCAAATCAGTTTCTTGAAATTCTTTTCTGTTAAATAAAGTATAAGGGATTTCGTTCTGATCTAAAAAAGGAATCAACTCAGAATGTTTGTTGTTTAAATATACTTGATTGATTTCAATTGATTCATTATTCGTAAAATATTGAATGCAGTTTTTAATGTTGGAACCTTTGCCTGAACCAAAGAATACTATTTTTTTTTTCATGCTACTTGATGCTTAATGCAATGGCTTCTATCATTCTCAAATCCTTTTCTTTGGTGTTCAAGTTTGGCTTATACACAAAACCTTCAAATGCAAATAGTTTATTGGTTTCTTTGACATGAACTACGTATCGAACAAATGGTCCAGCCATTGTCATACCTCTGATGGTCCACCAGCCCCTAATTTTAGAGGTGTATCTTCCATTGAGTTCAATTATTTCTTTAAAAATAGGAGGGTAAAATTTGCTTTCTGTTGTACCCATGTATGTGCCGGGTAATTCTCCTGGAATTTTGTATTTTAATGTGCTGTCTCTGATTGTTCTTATACTTGCGTAGCTAAAGTCTGATGTATCGGTGTAGGGATAACTGTGCATTGTCAATCCTATGATTTTTTGAACATCTTCTTCTTCTGCTTCCATTTGAAACCAGTAAAATCCATCTTCTTTTTTTAATAAGTTAAAATGTTTTGGTATTCTAACTCCTACACCAAATTCTTTTTTAATTTCATTATAGAATCTATCGTTTGATGAAGTGTCACTGAATAATTTTTTGTTCTCATCTATGATTTCATAATTCAATAATGAATTGACAATGTAATTAGACTTTGAATTTAATTTTCTTTTGATATCTGCTTCAGTTTCTCCAAATAAGAAAACAACATGTTGGTTGTAGGCTAGAAGGTCTTTTTTAACTACTAAATTTACAGAAGTATCATGCAAGTATTTCTGAATTTTTTCACCACTAAAACTTTCAAGCACTTCATACAATTCATTGGTGCTTTCTTTGGTTACTAATACCAATACAGTTTTGTGATTATAGAAAAATTTCATAAAACTTTCAGCATTGATTTTTTTCACACTAAAAAATGGCTCATTGTCTAAGTGCAAGGTAGGACTTAAAAAAATATCATCCACCAATGAACCTAAGTTTTTAATTCCTTCTTCGGAGGATACAACAATCAATGAGCCTAATTGGCCAGTTGATTTAGGTTTGTAATTGGTATTTTCGTTTGAACAGCTGGATAAGACAATAAGGGATAAAACAATAATTGATAATTTATACATGGTTTAATTTGTTGAGCTTTTTAAGTGGATCACTATAAGTTTGTTTTTTGCAATAGGAGTGTCTAAGGAGTTAATATCATTCAATAAACGGGTTTTTTCTACATCTATTTCAGTGAATTTTGAACAGATTGAATTGATGGTTTCAGAATCGGATTTGGTAATGTAATAAAAGTGAGAATGATTGTTTTTATTGACTATTGGCAAAGTTGTCTCTTTGTATTTTATGATTTTCAAGCTTTGATTTGCTTTTAATTTTTTAATGTGATTCCATTTTTTTAATTCAGCAACACTGACATTGTTTTTATCAGCTACTTGTTGAATTGTTTCACCTTTTTTTACTTTGTAATAGGTAATAATGCTTTCTTTTTTTATGTAATTATTAGCATTGAATAAATTATCAGCTATTTTGTAAATACTGTCTTGCGATTCTGCAAGTTTCATCGCTTTGCTATAAGATAATGTAATGGATTTACACTGCATGCTCGATGGAATATAACCTGTTTTGTATGTGCTGTTCCACTCGGTAAGTTCGTATGGATTCACATCAACAAAGGCAATGACATGATCCATGTCCACAGGGCAACACATGTTTACAGGAACTAATAATTCATGAGATTCTATTTTATTAGTTTCTTCATTGTTTGGTGGAGCAAAATTCATTAGAAAAGCTGTCGCTATAAATTTAGGAACATAGTTTTGAGTTTCTTTAGGTAAGTATGGTTTTATTTCCCAAAATGTTTTTTTACCGCCAGAATTTCTAATAGCTTTGTTTACATTGCCAGGTCCACCATTGTATGCAGCCAGTGCCAACAACCAATCGCCATAGTTTTTATACATGCTTAATAAATAATCGCAAGCTTTTTCTGTACTTTTAAATATGTCTTTTCTTTCATCTACTTCATTATTGATTTCTAAATCCATCATTCTTCCAGTTGCTGGCATAAATTGCCACAAGCCTGTAGCACCACACCAACTCACAGCATTAGGACTTAATAATGATTCTACAATAGAAAGATATTTGATTTCTAATGGCATGTTTTTTCTGTCTAATATTTCTTCAAATACCGAAAAATATTGGTCTTTGCGAGCACAAGCTTTGCTCAAAAAACTGCTGTTAGGATGCAACATGTACCCAATTTGTGTTTTTACAAATTCATTGTATTGATAATCGATAGTACTACCAATCATGTCAGCATAATAATCGAATTCCTCTTTGCTGAAGTTTAATATCTTTTGATTATCCAATCGAATTAATGGTTTTGAATTTGTGTTGCTCATGAAAGTATGAGTCAAGCTGTCTATTCTTTTGATGTTGTTTTGTCCTATCACATGATTGATTAGCAAGCAAAATATAATGGAAAAATAGAATTTCTTCATGAATAGATGATATGTTTTGTTTTAAGTGCCACAAATTTATTGAAAATAACGCCACTTTCAAGTGCTTTATTGCAATATGTTCATTGTTTTATACAATATAGTAGTTAAATTTGTATTTCTGAATACTATAACAGACACTTTTATCAAACATTGACAATGACCGACCAAAAAAAAGGTTTAATCACTTTTAACGAATTAGCCAAAGAAGCTTTTGCAAGCCAAACTCTTGAAATGGCTGCACCAATTAAAAAAAGTAATCATTCTCTTAAGATTGGGATTCCCAAAGAGACGACATCTCAGGAAAACAGAGTGCCTCTTTCTCCTTCAGCAGTGGAGTTTTTAGTAAACAATGGTCATGAAATCATGATTGAATCTAAAGCAGGAAATTCAAGTAATTTCAGCGACCAACGTTTTAGTGAAGCAGGAGCTCAAATTGTCAATAAACATGAAGAAGTGTTTAAACAAGACATCATTTTAAAAATTGAACCACCTACAATATCAGAGATTGATTTAATGAAACCTGAACAATTATTGGTTTCTGCTCTTCAATTGGATCAAATAGACCCAGTGATCATCAACAAAATGATGATGAAAAAAATCAATGCTGTTGCATACGAGTTTTTGCAAGACGACTCTGGTTCATTTCCCATAGTCCGAGCAATGAGTGAATTAGCGGGTCATGCATCCATACTTTTAGCCTCTGAGTATTTAAACAATGCTAACATAGGTAAAGGCGAATTGTTAGGAGGATTTACTGGAATACCTCCAACTCAAGTAGTGGTAATAGGGGCTGGTGCTGTTGGTGAGTATGCTTGTAAAGCTGCTATGGGCTTGGGTGCTAATGTAAAAGTGTTTGACAATGAACTTTACCGATTAAGAAGATTACAAGATAACCTAGCTAATAATATTTTTACGTCCACTATACAACCTAATATTTTAGCCGAAGCATTAAGAACATGCGATGTTGCAATAGGTGCATTAAGAGGTGAACAAGGACGAAGCCCAATCATTGTGACAGAAAAAATGGTTTCTCAAATGAAACCCAATAGCATCATCATTGATGTCAGCATTGATCAAGGTGGTGTTTTTGAAACATCTGAGATAACTAACCACAAAAATCCAGTATTTAAAAAACACAATGTCATTCATTACTGTGTTCCCAACATCACAGCTCGTGTTTCCAGAACTGCCAGTTATGCATTGAGTAATATTTTTACTCCCATGATTAATGACATGAATAATTACGGTGGATTTTATGAATTGATTAAAATTGCTAAAGGATTTAGGCATGGTGTTTACATTTATAAAGGGGCTTTGGTCAATCAATCTTTAGCCAATAAATTTGGCATGAAATGCAAAGACTTGAATTTAATGATCAATTTATTTTAGTAGAATATGTAACTTTTTTAAGGATTACAGTCTAAGTAAATAGAATGAAATATACATTGTTTTTAATCACAATCTTTTTTGTAAAGCTTAATGCCCAATCTCCTTATTTCCCACCTACCAATAACTCAACTTGGGACACCATTTCTCCAAATAGATTAGGTTGGTGCGAGGACAGCATTCAGTCTCTCTATGATTTTTTAGAGTTAAAAAACACCAAATCATTTATTGTTTTAAAAGATGGCAAAATTGTAATCGAAAAATATTTTGGGACATTTACTAAAGACAGTAATTGGTATTGGGCTTCGGCTGGCAAAACATTGACATCAGCTTTAGTAGGTGTGGCACATTCTGAAAAAACATTGCATATTTTTGATTCTACTTCAAAATATTTAGGTGTAGGATGGACCAGTTGTACTCCACAACAAGAGGGGAAAATTAAAATTTTACACCAACTAACAATGAGTACAGGATTGGATGAAGATGTTCCAGATGAAAATTGCATTGCTCCTTCTTGTTTAAAATACAAAGCTGTGCCAAATACAAGGTGGTATTACCACAATGCTCCATACCGCTTATTGCAAGATGTAGTAGCCAATGCCAGTGGAACTACTTTTCAATTGTACACCAGAAATAAAATTGGAAATAAAATAGGGATGGGAGGGCTTTGGTATGATTATATTTACTACAGTAAAGCTAGGGACATGGCTAGATTTGGTCTTTTAGCATCCAATGGTTTTATATGGAACAACGACACCATCATCAAAGATAGAAATTATGTGGTTAACAGTGTTAATACCTCTCAATCCATGAATTATTCTTATGGATATTTGTGGTGGTTGAATGGAAAATCCAGTTTTATGGCACCATCTTCATCCATTGTGTTTAATGGCATGTTAGCTCCTAAGGCTCCATCGGATATGTATTCAGCATTAGGTAAAAATGATCAAAAAATTTACATTGTTCCTTCTCAAAAATTAGTGGTAATTAGACAAGGAAATGATGCAGGGCAAGCTACATTGGGTCCTTCTAGTTTTGATAACGATGTATGGGATAGAATATCAAGATTGTCTTGCAATAGTACATCTGTTAAAATGGTAAGCAACACTAACAGGGTATTATCTTCTAACCCATTTACTGACAAAATTCAAGTAGAATTGAATTCGAACGAAGTAGCAGTTCTATACAATTCAATGGGGGCTGAAATTTATAGAGGGGATAAAATCAATGAACAAAATTTTAGTGATTTAGGCACTGGTGTTTACCATTTAATCATATACAATGAGTTAACAGGCTCTAAAGTATTCTTTAAACAGATAAAATATTAGGTTAAAAAATGAATTGAGTTAACAAGCAAAATCATACCTTTGCATCAATGCAAAAACCTTTGATTTTGATTTCTAATGATGATGGAATTACCGCTCCTGGTATTAGGAATTTGGTAAACATCGTTTCTACTTTTGCCGAAGTAATTGTTGTTGCTCCTGATAAGCCGCAAAGTGCTATGGGCCATGCAATCACCATAAGCCAACCCTTGAGATTAAAACCCTCATCTATTTTTGAAAACATCAAGGCTTATGAGTGCAGCGGAACACCAGCAGATTGTGTAAAATTAGCTTTAGATAAAGTGTGTCCACGCAGACCAGACATCATGTTGTCTGGCATCAATCACGGACCAAATTACAGCATCAATGTGATATACAGCGGAACCATGAGCGCTGCTGTTGAGGCTGCCATAGATGGGGTTCAAGCCATTGGTTTTTCATTGTGCGATTACTCCATCGAAGCAAATTTTGATCACTGTTTAAAGCATGTAAAACAAATAACAGAAAAAATATTAGCTAATCCACTTCCTTATGGAACGTTATTGAATGTTAATTTCCCTGCAATAGAAGATATCAAAGGTGTGAAAGTGTGCAGACAAGCCACCGCTAAATATGCCGAAAATTTTGACGAAAGAATAGATCCATCCGGTAAAAAATACTACTGGATGACAGGCAAATTTATAAACTTGGAAGAAGAAGATAACGATACAGATTTATGGGCTATTGATAATGGTTTTGTTAGCGTAGTTCCAACCAAGTTCGATTTAACATCAAACAGTTACATTCAACATTTAAAACATTTATTGTGATGAGAAAACATGTATTATTAGGATTGGTTATTGGATTAATTACAGTGATAACATTTACTCTTTTGGTTTTTTACTTTACAAATCCAGGATTGACCTACCAAGAGTATCAAGAAGTGGTAGTAAAAGGTAATTTATTGGTTCCATTTTTAAGTGTATCATTGCTTTTAAACTTTCTATGGTTTTTCTTGTTCATTAAATTGAATAAGGATGAAATCAGCAAAGGTGTTTTGATTTCAACTGTATTGGTGGGGATTGTCATATTAGCGTTTAAATTTTTATAATGGATTCAGTAACACAATTTGTATTAGGAGCTGCCGTAGGAGAGGCAGTATTAGGAAAAAAAATTGGTAACAAAGCATTGCTTATTGGAGGCATAGCTGGTACAATTCCAGATTTGGATGTGTTGTTGAATTTCATTTATAAAGACGATTATTCACAATTATTAATTCACAGATCCTATTCACATTCAGTCTTTGTTCATGTGTTATTAGCTTTGCCTTTTACATGGCTATTTTATGTGTTATTCAAAAAAAACATTTCTTTTAAACAATGGTATTTGCTTTGGTTTTTAGGGTTGTCAACTCATGCATTATTGGATTGTTGTACTACTTATGGCACACGTTTTTTTCTGCCATTTTCTAATTATCAAGTTGCGTTTAACAACATCTCCATCATCGACCCATTATACACACTGCCTTTTTTCTTTGGGTTGTTGATTTTAATGTTTTTTAAAAAGGAAAATCCTCTGAGATTTAAGCTGTTTAAATGGACTGTTTTTTATAGTTTTTTTTACATGGGTTTAACATTCGTGTTTAAATACATGGCTCATAACAAGTTTGAAGAAGCCTTAACAAAAAATGAAATTAAGTACGATGAATTGAATTCAACTCCTACTATATTGAATTCGATATTGTGGAATTCAATAGCTTATAATGACAGCAATGCTTATCTAAGTGAATATTCATTAATCAAAAGAAAGCCCATTCAAATTCACACATACAAAAGAAATTTACATTTAGAAAAAGGTTTTGAGAGCAAGGAATTAGATGCTGTCAAATGGTTTTCAGATGGCCAATACATCATTGAAAAAGAGAATGAATCCACCATTAATTTTTATGTGATTAAATGGGGGAGATTCGATTATCATAAAACTACTACTAAAGAAGTGTTTTTCTTTTATTATCAATTGACAAAAACGGATATGGGAGTGGTTTTAAAAGCGAGTGATAGAAGGCCAAATAAAAGTATGGGAACAATGTTCAATGAGTTAATGAACGAAGTGTTTTAATTGATATAAAAATTAGCCTAAGATGTGAAACACCATGTCGTTTAAATATTGGTTGGTGTAATTCTTTTTGGTTTTAGTTTGAACATCAGTTAGTTTAGGCAAATGTAAACTAAAAAACTGTTGGTAATGAGAAGTTTCTATGATGGTGCTACTGAGTGATTTTGGGTATTTGTATTTACTGTTGTAGTCAGTTATAATGCTGGCTATATGAGCGCACAAGTCTTTATAAGGTTTAAATAATTCGTCTTTATTAATTTTATCAATGTCTTTTACAAAATAAGCTTTGCTGCTTTCGCAAATCACTATCTGACTGATGTATTTTTTATTGTAATCTAGTTTGTTATTGCTTTCTGGAAGTTCATTTGTAAGCAAGTCAATGACCGTTTTAATTTTAGTTTTTTTATCGGAAATGTTTTGCAATTTGTATTCTACAATGAATTCCATGTACGACCAATACCAGTTTAAAATATACAAAAGCAATTTGTGTTTATTTTCAAAATATCTATAGACCGAGGCTTCGGTGGTGTTAATACTCGTAGATAGTTTTTTAAAAGTAAACCCTTCAAAACCTAGTTCATAGATTAAATCTATTGCGGCTTTAACTATTAGTTTACCCAGTTCCGATTGTTCGGGGTCTTTTAAATACAGATTGTGATTGACATTGAAACTGACTTTAAATTCCATTGTTTAAAAGAGCAAATGTAAATAAAATTTTTATTATAAAAGTAAAAGAACTATAAATAATTGTTATAATATTATAAATAATAGTATTACTATCATGATGAAAAGTAGTTGTATATTTGTTGAGAGTTTTTAAAAACATGGATAACCCAATAAAGAAATTGTTTTTAGTATTAAAAGAGGAGAAAAAAGACATTTCTTCTATCTATTTTTATGCTATATTTAGTGGATTGCTTCAGCTTAGTGTTCCTGTTGGAGTACAAGCTATCATTGGGTTTGTTTTGGGCGCTAACATGGTTGTATCAATTTATGTTCTTATTTTTTTAGTGGTTTCAGCAGTTTTGGTAGTAGGAATCATGCAAATCAATCAAATGAAAATCATTGAAAAAATTCAACAAAGTATTTTTGTTAAATATGCTTTTGATTTTGCTGAGGTAATTCCTCGAATGAATCTTAAGAGTATTGATAATGTCTATTTGCCAGAAAAGGTAAACCGATTTTTTGATTGTCTTAATTTGCAAAAAGGGATTTCTAAACTGTTATTAGATATACCTACAGCCTCTATTCAAATTTTGTTCGGATTGATTTTACTTTCTCTTTACCATCCAATATTCATCCTATTTGGTTCTGTTTTGCTCATAATATTATATGTCATTTTAAAATTTACTAGTAAGCAAGGTTTAATCACCAGTTTAATGGAAAGTAAAAATAAATACAAAGTAGTTTCTTGGCTCGAAGAAATGGCTAGGGTAATTAAATCGTTTAAATTCACAATGGGGAGTAACCTTAATTTGATAAAAACCGATGAATATGTAACAAAATATTTAGAAACTAGGACAAAACATTTCAATGTGTTGGTGTTTCAATATCGCTCGCTGGTAGTCTTTAAGGTAGCTATTACTTTTGCAATGCTTTTTGTTGGCGCCTATTTATTGGTGGAACAAAAAATCAATATTGGCGAGTTCATTGCTGCAGAAATTGTTATTTTAACTGTCATTGGAGCAGTAGAAAAGTTCATCAACAGCTTAGATAGCGTTTATGATGTACTCACAGGAATTGAAAAACTATCTACAGTTGTTGATAGTGAATTAGAACATGATGGCAATATTGAATTCAATACTCAAAATAAAGGGGTGTTAGTTGAATTTCAGTCTGTAGGTTTTCAATACCAACCTGAACAATTTGCTCTTAAAAACATCAACTTTTCAATCAATTCTGGAACTATCAACATCATTTCTGGAGAAGATGGTTCAGGAAAATCAAGTGTTTTAAAATTATTAACAGGGAATTATTCTGATTTCACTGGCAATATATTGTTCAATCATTTACCAATTAATAATTTCAATTTGCAGTCTTTGCGCAGCAGCATTGGAACCTACAACAATGATCAAGATATTTTTGAAGGTACCATTTTTGAAAACATAAGCATGTACAGAAAAAATGTGACTGAAGAAGGCATTGTTAAGTTAGCAAATGAATTAGGAATGGGATTGATATTTAATCAAATGCCCTTTGGTTTTAATACCAAATTAGACCCTAATGGCAAAAAATTATCTTCAATTCTCTCTAAAAAAATATTGCTGTTAAGAGCCCTATGTCATTCTCCTAATTTACTTTTATTAGAAGATTCGTGGTTGTTGTTAGATGAAACAACTAAACAAAAAATTTACAAGCATTTAAATTCAATAAAACAAACTACTACCATTGTGATAGCTAGTAATAACAAAGATTTATTGGATTTAGCAGATCAAGTAATTCATTTAAATCAAGGAGAAATTAAAAAAGTAAAACCATGAGATTAAATCTTCCAATTAAGTTAAAATCAACAGAGAAAATTTATAGATACAACAAGGAAAGCCAAATTAAAAAATGGTTTATAGGCTTTTTTATTGTCTTGATTGTTTTATTGTTTTTACCCTGGACTCAAAACATAAAATCAAAAGGTAAAATTACCACATTGAAACAAGAAAACAGACCTCAAGACATCAATTCTCCTATACCTGGAAAAATAATTAAATGGTGGGTGAAAGAAGGTGATTTTGTTAAAAAAGGAGATACGATATTGCAATTGTCTGAGATCAAAGCTGAGTACCTCGATCCTCAATTAATTGATAGAACAAAAGAACAAGTAGTTGCTAAAAAAGGGTCGATAGAATTTTATGAAAACAAAATTAATGCAGCCAATGTTCAAATTAAATCATTGATTTCTGCTAAATACCTTAAATTAGAACAGCTTGACAATAAATTAAAGCAATTAAATAATAAATTGGATGGTGAAAAAGCTGAAAACAATGCAGCCAAAAATGAATACACTTTAGCAAAAGATCAATACGATAGACAACTTAAAATGTTTGAAGAAGGATTGGTGTCTCAAACACAATTACAACAAAGAAATATTGCTTTTCAAAATGCTTTAGCAAAACAAATTATTTCGGAAAATAAGTTGGCACAAACGACTCAAGAAATTACCAATACCAAAATTGAAAAAAACGCAACAGAACAAGAATACAACGAAAAAATTAGCAAAGCCGAAGGAGATAGGTTTCAAACACTAAGTCAAATAACCAATACAGAAGGTGAAGTAGCAAAATTAGAAAACCAAGTATCTAATTACATCATACGTAATGGGATGTACATTCTTTTAGCGCCTCAAGATGGTCAAATTGTTCAAGCCAAAAAAGCTGGTATTGGCGAATTGATTAAAGAAGGTGAAAAAATTACTGTGATTGTGCCCACAAGCGTTGACTTTGCTGTAGAAATGTTTGTTAGACCAGTGGATTTACCATTGATATCAAAGGGGCAAAAAGTAAGATTTATGTTCGATGGGTTTCCTGCAATAGTGTTCAGTGGTTGGCCTAACAGTAGCTATGGAACATTTGGAGGTAAAATTGTTGCTTTTGAAAATACCATCAGTGACAATGGTTATTTCAGAGTTTTGGTAGCTGAAGATGAATCGGATAAAAAATGGCCTGATCAACTTAAAATAGGAAGTGGAGCTCAAGGTATAGCTTTGCTTAAAAATGTCCCAATATGGTATGAATTGTGGCGAAATATCAATGGATTTCCTCCTGATTATTATAAATTAAATGAAAAAAATACTGATGTTAAAAAGTAAAGTATTCTTATTTTTATTTTTTTCTCCTTTGATTCTTTTTTCACAAGATTCATTGAGGGTGTTGAATGTTGAGCAGTTAATACAAATTGTAAAAACATACCATCCTGTAGTAAAACAAGCAAGTATTGAAGTACAAATGGCAAGTGCTAACATATTAAATGCTAGAAGTGCTTTCGATCCAGTATTAAGGCATTACGAAGCCAAAAAAACATTCGATAATGTCAATTATTACCAATATTCAGGCACAGAGCTAAGCATACCTACTTGGTATGGAATTGAAGTGAAAGCTGGATTAGAAAATTTGAGTGGCAACAAAACTGATGCGTCACAATACTTAGGTCAATCCAATTATGTAGGTATCAGTATACCCTTGCTTAAAAATTTGGTATTAGATAAAAGAAGGGCACATTTACAACAAGCTAAAATCATGAAAAATCAAGTTCAAATGGAGCAAAGATTAGTGATAAATGACATCATCATGGAGGCTATAGAACATTATTGGAATTGGGTAAAAGCATATCAAACCTATCAAATTTACAAACAAGTAGAACAAGTAAACAAAGAAAGATTTCAGTTGGTGAAAAAATCGTATTTAAATGGAGAACGACCAGCCATAGATACTATTGAAGCCATGGCGCAATGGCAAAGCATCACAATAAAAAAAGAAAGTGAAAAATTGAAATTCATCAATGCAGGAGTTCAATTATCTGCTTATTTATGGACTGCCAATGAGAATCCTTATGAGATTTCTCAAAATCTAATCCCCAATGAAGCCTGGTTGAATGAAGTTAATCTTAAGAATTTTAATTTGAATTTAACAGATTTGTGTCAAACTGCGAATAAAAATCATCCCTATTTATTGGCATATCAATACAAAATTGAATCATTAGAAGTGAACCAAAGATTGAAGTTTCAGGAGCTTTTACCTAAAGTAGATTATCAATACAATCAATTAGGGAAAAAAGATCATATATTCAATACTGCGACTCAATTTCCATTGTATCAAAATAATTTTCAATATGGCTTAAAGGTAGAGATTCCATTGAGATTCAGCCAAGGTAGGAGTGAGTACAAGTTAGCAAAATTCAAAATTAAAGAAGTGCAATATGATATAGACATGAAACAATTGGAAATACAAAATAAGATTGAAATGTATTACAACCAATATCAAACATTAAAATCACAAGTGGACATGCAATTATCAAATCTAACAATGTACAATACCTTAGTGAGTGCAGAAATGACTAGGTATCAAAATGGAGAAAGCACTTTGTTTTTAATTAATAGTAGAGAGAACAAAGCATTAGAGAGTCAAGAAAAATGGATAGAGTATCAGACTCAATATTTTAAGACCTTATATTCAGTACAGTGGAGTGCGGGCTTGTTGTATTAATCATGGAATGTTTGAATATACAGGTCTTCCACTTGTTTGCGAGCCCAAGGAGTTTTTCTCAAAAATTTAAGACTGCTATTTACACTGGGATTGCTTATAAAACAGTTGATTTTTATTTTATAACCCAGGTGTTCCCAGCCGTAAAAATTCACTAATTCATTCACTATAAATTCAAGAGTCTTGCCATGCAATGGATCTTTACTCATACATGCAAATATATGTTTATTGAATTACATTTAATGGGGTTAAAAATTGGTAATTTTGAAAATTAATTCAAAAGGATTTAATCTATTTTAAATTGGTTACAAGTTTCTATTTATCAAATAAATATATATCTTTGTTTTAAAATGAAAAATCAAGGTTTAATAATATTCATTCTATTTTTTAGTTGTAGAATGTTTTCACAAACCACCATTCCAGCAGGCAATGTTAGTGGTACTTGGACTAAAGCTGGTAGCCCTTATAAAATATTGGGAGAGATTACAGTCGCTAAGGGCAATACCCTAACATTGGAACCAGGCACAGTTTTGGAGTTTCAAGATAATTATGCTCTTAAAGTAGATGGAATTCTTAATTCCCAAGGTAAAAAAGGAGATAGTATTTTATTTAAAGCAGCACAAAATAAAACTTGGTCAGGCATTCATTACATTAATAATACTCAAATTGATACAATTCGGTTTAATTATTGTAGATTTGAAAATACTAATTTTGGATTTAAATATGGTTATTCTAATTACTCGATTACAATAAGATATAGTTCCCCAATAATAATAAAAAATTCTGCTTTTAATTATTTATATCAAGATGATAAACAATCTGGAAGCATATATTGTAGAAAAAATGTCATATTATTAGATAGTATTTCTTTAAATAGTAAAGCCACAAAAATTGTTGCTATTGGAAGTATTTTCTTAGATAGCTCTTATTGGTTTAAAATTAGAAATGTTTCAACATACTTTCCAATAAATACGAATAAAAATGGACCAGATATACATATTAGTCAATTTAAGGGTAATATAGGTGAGATTAATAATTTTAAAAACCTCATTAATTCATCCATTAAATTCGGAATTTTTAATTCAAATAATGTTAAGGTTGACAATATGATATTGCAAGATAAGGTTAATTTTTTATTAGGAAATAGCCGAAATTGTAAAATTCAAAATTCAAAATTTATTAATTCAAATAAAAATGTAACAATTGAAACTATTGAAAATTGCTCTGGGTCAATATTTGACAATTGTGAGGTAAACAATTGCGGTTCTTATTTAAGAGATTCACAATGGGGCATGAGGTATATGGCTATGGATATACAAAGCAGTGGGCCATTGTTTAAAAATTGTAACATCATCAACAATAAACAAGGTATTATGATTTCTCAACAATACGGAGCTGGTACACCCATGTTTTTAAATTGTAATATTAGTGGTAATTTGTATTATCCTTTGTTTATAGAGGGGTTTCCAGTATTCGTAAATTGTAATTTTCAAAAAAATCAGACATTTTATACTCATCCACAAGACACAACCAAAATAAGACCATATTCTGGTTGTATTGTAGTTTCCTCAGAATCTTATCCATCAAGACCTTATTTTTATAATTGTTTAATGTGGGGTAATAAAGATAGTGTTGGACACCATAATAGCATTGTTTTATATTCAAATAATTCAAATGTAAAATCTAACATTCACCATTGCCTCATTCAAGGAGATACAACAAGTGGAGTTGTTGGATTTGATGATAATACGAATAAACGGTTTTATATCAATCCATCCAATCTTACTTATTCAAAAAGCAGTGGCAAATCGCCCGGTTTTATAGATTCAGCAAATGGCAATTTCAACCTCATCAATAACTGCAATCAAAGAGGCTATGCTATCAATAGAGGCATGTCTGGTAACTTGCTTACACAATACCCTTACAATACCCTCTTGTCTCAATATGGGATCAATATATACAATACCACAGACTTAAATGGAAATCAACGCATCACAGATGATACAATCGATATTGGCTGCTATGAGAGTTCTGGTACAAAAAAATCATTAAAATTACTTACTAATTACAATGATACATCCATGTGTTATGGAGCAAGTAAAACCTATGCATCAAAAACTGCTGGTACAGTTCAAACCTATCAATGGCAACAAAAACAAGGTTCAACAATATCTACAGTTTCATCACAATCAATGCTAAGTCTTAATAAACAAAAAACTAGTGGAATTCAATACCGCCTTAAAGTAATCAATAACGAATGCCTACCTCTTCAAGATAGCAGCAGGTGGTTTAATGTAACAATCAATAATCCCCTAAAAAAAGGATATAGCCGAATACCCAATAAAGATACCATTTTTCAAAGTGATACCATGACCTTGAGCACAAACTCAGGTGGATATAAATCCATTTTGTGGAGCAATGGTTCTATATCACCTACAATTAAATTTAAGGGGGCTAATTTAGGTCCAATAGGTAAATATCAGTTCACTATAGAAGCCGAAACCAATACTGGCTGTATAGAGACAGATACTTTGTATATCCATACCAAAAAAGACGGAACATTCATTTCGAACATTACAAACTCTACAACAATAAAACTGTATCCCAACCCCACTCAAGATGAAATATCCATAGAAGGGAAAGAACTAGCAAAAATACAAGTATTCAACACCCACGGTCAATTAATCATCGAAAACAACACTCAAGAAGACATTATCACCATTTCAACCAAACAATTACCTTCAGGTATTTATTTCTTAAAAGCAATAGATAAACAAAATAAAGAAAGTGTTGTAAGGTTGTTGGTTAAATAAAATATTTAAAACAAAAAAATATAATATTATGGAAGAAAATAAAAAGGAAATATCTGTTTTATTAAGGTTAAAACTAATCGTAACGGATTATTTTATAATGATGTTTATCTCATTTGGAATAATGTTACCCATTATAATTTATAAAATAATTATAGTATCAAATATCAATCATGAGCCATTAAATAATGGATTTAGTGGAATATTTTTTTCTTTAATTTTGGGTATAACTACTTATTTAAATAAAGATATTTTTAATGGCCAAAGTCCAGGTAAAAGAATCTTTAAACTCCAGGTAATAGACGAACAGACAAATTTACCAGCTAGCTCTTTTAAATGTTTTTTAAGAAATATTACTTTATTGATATTCCCTATAGAATTTATATTTATTTTAGTTAATCCAAATAAAAGAATTGGTGATTTCATGGTATTAACTCGACTAGATCATTATCAAACAAACAATAATTCAATAATAACTTGGAAAAGTAAATTGATGTCTATAGTTGCTCAGGCATTGATTTCATTTGTTTTAGTTTTGCCATTGATTTATTTAGAAAGTGGTAGGAATTCTAATAAAATTCAATATGTTGAAGAAAGTTATAATCAAGAAGAAAGTAAAGAAGCAAGTTCATTATTCAATAAAGAATTCAACAACATTATAAAACAAACAGATTTTAGAATGTATGATAAAATTAAAAATGACAATAGAAAATACATGTCTGGAATCTTGTATTTTAGAAATGAAAAAGACTATGATAATTTAGATAATATAGAGATAGAAATTTCTAAGTTTCTAAATAAATCTTATCCTTTAGAAAATTACACTTGTTATTTAAAATATGTATATCAAGAATCAGGAAAACTCAAAGTAAGCCAAAAATTATTTGAAAAGTAAATAAATAAAGCCTAATTAACAAAATGGTACAATCTAATATTAAAAATATATTATTATTGATATCTTTTTATGGATTGCTTTCACAATGGAATTAACATCTATATAACATGCTTAGATTATCTGTATTTTTATTGACAACATGTTATTGTTTCTCTAACAATAAAATCAATTTTTTTAAAAGCTCAATTTTAAAAGAAGATTTAAATTTTTTTTATCATGTTAAAATTAGGGATAGGGGACAAACTATAATCAATAAAGCTCAGATTGACTTTGATACGATTGGAAAATTTAATCTTATAAGCCAAGTTAAATCTAAAGAATTTGAACAATTCATTATCACGGATACATTAGAAAATTTTAAAGTAAGAAATATACATATTTATAAAACAAATAACAAAGGGAAATACTTTAAAATTATTATTCTTAAAGGGCAGGAAATAAATAATTATCCATTTGTGTTTAGAAGTATTGAATATTTATTTTATGAAAAAAATAAAGAAAACATCATTCTCTTAGAAAAGCAATATAAAATACTAAATTAGAATGAGTTCGAACAATAAATTGAAATATAAATTTATTTAAATAAAATAAAAATTGATAATATGAATGGAAACATACTTTACTTTATTATTT
>CAYVDH010000059.1:0-18576 GCA_964450355.1 uncultured Flavobacteriaceae bacterium | reverse complement strand
TTAATTAAAGTTTTCAAATATATATAATTTGTTGAATATTCATCTATTTTAAAATAATTATTTCCAATGGCTAAATAAAATAGTGTTGTTTGAAACTCAGCCGTTTGTTGATTAATAAACTTGACAAAATCTTGATGATTGGCAATTAACAAGTATTTTACAATTCTGGTATTGAATACAAATCTAGATTCTTTGATGATTTCATTTAAATCAAAAATTGATTTTATTTTATAATAATTTAAATGGTTTTCTATGTTAGGATTGATTTCTTTGTTGATTAATTCAGCAAAATACAACAAGTGAATTTCGTTGTTGATTTTATTTTCATCAATCATTTTTTTTATCATGTTCTCGTGACTTCCAGTAATTTTTATGTCATCTAAAAACACCAAAAGTTTATTTTGCAAATAATTGACATCAATGTAAAAATGATCGTTTTTAATCAATTGATGTCTTTGTTCAGCACTCAGTTCACCGTAGTCCTCACGGTATGTAATGGTTCGGTATATTTTAGTTTCTTGTACTGTTTCACGCCCATTTTCCGATAACCAAAAATTCAACTCATTAACAAAGTGATTTTTCATGTTGTAAGAAGCTGTAGGAATGAAAGAATATGGACTTGAAATCACCACAATTTGTTCAATTGCACTTCTTTTACTCAATATTTCGTTGATGTAAGATTGGGCCAAACTTTCACCAAAATTTTGTGCTATTTTGTCGTCCCCAAATTTAAAAACACTGTATTCGTTTGGATTAAAAGACAATTGATCTTTGTCGTGAATTTTATGAAGCGAAAATCTTTGTATGGTCATGACAAGAGCTGTTTTATGGATATATTGTTTGAATGTACAAGTAAAGATTGAATGCCATATTCTTTTGCTCCTTTTATGTCAGCAATTGGATTGTCTCCTACATGGATTATCTCTGATTTGTCTATTTCTGACTTTCTCAAATTGTTTACTTTTTGATGCATCATTTTAAAAAAATCAAGATTGGGTTTAGACATGTTGTATTCATCTGAATACATCTGAAAATCAAAAAATGGAGTTAAGTTTAATTTTTCAAGTACGATGCAAAGTACATGAGATGGAATAAACCCTGTATTACTTAATAAACTAGTGCTTGTATTTTCTTTAGATTTAATTTGAGTCAGCGTTGGGATAATCTCATCTGAATATACCATAGGCAAATTTTCAAATAATAAATTTTCTAACTCTTGTATTATTGATGTTAATTCAACTTGAGAAAAGTGCAATTCACCATTGTTTACTAGAGACAATACCAAACTGTACAATTCATCTGAATCAATGTTTTTACCTGTAACTTCGTTGGTTTTATTTGCCCAAACATCTACATTTCTGATGATTTGTTCTATTTCTTGAATGGTTTTTTTCTTAAAATTATAATGCTCGAATAGATACTGCGCCCTTAATTTTTTAAAATTTGGATTTGATTTAATTATGGTTAACCACAAATCAAATGAATAATGCAAGAGGGAGGAAGAAGGCACTTAAATTATTTTATAACTTCACCTTTGTAATATTTTGAAACAAAGAAAGCCAAATCTTCATTATAACCTATGCCTGATGCTTCAAACTTCCATTTATTATCTCTTCTATACAACCTGCCAAACTCTACTGCTGTTTCTATTGAAAAGTCTTCTCCTAATTCATATTTTGCAATTTCTTCTCCATTGTTGTCATCTACTAATCTGATGTATGAATTTCTAACTTGACCGTAATTTTGTTTTCTTTGTTTTGCTTCGTGTATGGTTACTACAAATAATATCTCATTGATACTTGTGTCAATTTTTGATAAATCCACTTGAATGGTTTCATCATCACCTTCAGCACTATTTCCTCCAGTAGGGTCATCACCAGTATGATGTAAAGCTGCATCTGGAGAATCTGTATTTCCATAAAAAACAAAGAAATTTTCACTTGGTATAATTCTGTTCTCGTTCAACATGAATGCACTCGCATCCAAATCAAAATCGTATCCAGTTCCTTCATTGGGATTCCAACCCAAACCAACACTTAGTTTTACTAACCCAATATCAATTTTTTGTCCTTTTTGTAAATTAATTGCCATAGCTGTATTTCAACATTTTAAAGTTTTCAAAAATATAAAAAAAAATGAAAAGATAAAATTGTTAAATTGTTAATGGTTGAATTGTTGAATTGTTTATGGTTAATTGTTATTGGTTAATGGTTATTTGTTAATTGTTATTGGTTAATTGTTATTGGTTAATTGTTATTGGTTAATTGTTGAATGGTTAATGGTTATTGGTTAATAGTATAAGTAACATAATCAATTTTCTTAATTAAATTATTTCAAAATTTTTAATTCTTCTAAAATTTGGTATGTAATGTTGATTCGTGCTTCTGCAAATTTTTCGTGATTTTTATTTTTGGTTTGTACGCAATTCACAAAATAATAAGTTTTATTGCCTTTTTCTATGTATCCAACATACCAGCCTACCATTGCGCTATCATTGTCATTCCAACCTGTCTTGGCTCTTATTAAACAACCCAAGGTATCTTTTGCAATCATGATTTGTTTTACTTCGTTTATGGATTCTTTTTTAAAGGGTAATTCATAGTTATTTAATCTTTTTAAAAAATCTATTTGCTGCGAAGGTGTAATTCTCAATGCCCCACTTAACCAAAATTTATCAATACCTCCTGCAGTATCCATGTTGCCGTATAGTGATTTTTTTAACCAATAATTCATTTTTTCTTTTCCTACCCTCCTAGCCAATTCTTGATAATACCAAACAGTGGAATTCTTATATGCCATTTGTAAAGTTTGGTCTTGGTTCCATGCTGGTCTGGAATGTTTGGTACTGTCCCATTTTATAACAAAGTTTTTATCCTTAATTACTTGAGTTTCGATACCAATTAAGGAATTGCAAATTTTAAATGTAGAGGCTGGAGAAAATTCCTGATGAAATTGACTCTCATTTACCAGTACTGTTTCATTTGAATTGGCATCAAAAAGCGCAAAACTCCCTTCTAAATTGTAATTGTCGTAGAATTTTTTGTATTCATCTTTAACAACTACCCTTTCATTGGATTGACATGATGAAAGAATTACTAAGACAGTAAAATATACACTAAATTTAATCATGTTTAATTTATTATTTTTAAACTTTAATAGCGCACATTGTTGAATACCCTCTAGCAATCAAAGTTTGCTCCTCACCATTTAAACAATAGATGTTTGCTTCGCAATAATACAATAAATTACCTTGCTTAATCACATAACCTTCAGCGATGATTTTATCACCAATACCAGGACGCAAGTAAGCAATTTTTAAATCAGAGGTCACTGTTCCTTCATGTTCTGAAACCAAGGTATAAGCTGCAAATCCCATCACTAAATCAGCAACAGTACTGGTAACACCTCCATGTAAAAAACCATTTTGCTGTAAATGTTTTTCTTGTATCATTAAACTACCTTGCACTTTACCGGGTTCTATGAGGGTTAAATCAAAACCAATGTGGTGCATGAAATATTGTTTTTCAAGTTTTTTTATGATTGTTTCTTTGTATTTGGGGTTTTTAGGAATCATGTTTTTAAATTTAAAATGTTAATTCTTCGAGCGCACTTCTCAATTCTAATTCAGTTTTTTTCTCTTTGTTTTGAATAGCCAATTCAATCCCCATTTCATATATTTTAATGGCATTGTCAGTTGATTCTGATTGCTCATACAGTTTAGCTAACTGATAATACAAAGGCAAATAACTCGGGAAAGAGCTTCTAATGCTTTCCAATTTATTTATAGCTTTATCAATATCGTGTATTGAAATGTACTCCATAGCCTCTGCATAATGTAAAAAAACATCTTCAGGGTTTTGTTTTAATAATTGAATTATAGACTCTAAACGGCTCAATGTTAAAAAATATTTAATTTCAGTGCAAAACTCCTTTTTTCTTAGGACAAATTATACTTAATTTTGCAAAATAAATAAATTTAATACATAAATGAAGATTTTAGTGTGTATGAGTGTGGTTCCAGATACCACCACCAAAATTACTTTTACAGAAAACAATACAAAATTTAACTCACAAGGTGTTCAATACATCATTAATCCATATGATGAACTTTCTTTGACCAAAGCTGTTGAGATAGCTGAAAAAGATGGAAGCACTGTAACTGTTGCTACTGTTGGATTACAAGATACAGAAGCTGTAATTAGAAAAGCATTGGCCATAGGCGCAAATGATGCCATTAGAATCAATGCTGAACCTAAAGACGGTCAATTTGTAGCTCAACAATTAGCTAAAATCATTCAACAAAATCAATACGATTTAATACTTACAGGTAGAGAAAGCATTGATTACAATGGTGGTCAAATGTGTGGTCTTTTGGCTGAATTACTTTCAATGCCTTCAGTAAATGTTTGCTCAAAAATTGAAATTGTAGATGGAAAATTACAATTAGAAAGAGATATTGACGGAGGAAGACAAACATTGACCTCTGAAATGCCATGTGTAGTAAGTGCTCAAAAAGATTTATGTGAACCCAGAATTCCAAACATGAAAGGCATAATGGGAGCAAGAACTAAACCATTGACTGTAATAGAAGCAGAAAGCTCTACAAATTACACACAGTATGTAAGTTTTGAAAATCCTGTAGCAAAACAAGCAGTAAAAATGATAGATGCTGCCAATGCAGGTGAACTAATTAACACATTAAAAAACGACATTAAAATAATTTAAAAATGATAGGAATATACGCGGAAAATTCAGACGGAGTATTTAAAAAATCAGTATTTGAAATTGCTAGTTATGCAAAACAGTTAGGTTCAGTCACTGCTATTTGTATCAACAAACCAAGCGATGAATCCATACAACAACTTTCTCAATACGGTGTAGAAAAACTCATCATTGTCAATACTAATTCTACTTTTGATTCACAATCATATACTCAAATTATCAGTGATATTTGCACATCAAATCAAATAAACACTTTTATTATATCAAATACCTACGAAGGTAAATCCATAGCTCCAAGAATTGCCATCAAGTTAAATGCCTCTTTAGCTACCAATGTCATTGCATTGCCTGATACCAGCAATGGATTTACAGTTAAACGAAGTGTGTTTTCTGGTAAAGGTTTTGCTTATGTACAATTAACTCAAGACAACAAAGTAATTTCATTAACTCCGAACTCCATAGACATAACAACATCTCCAGTTAGTATCGATGTTCAAACCTTTCAAGTGGATGCTTCGGCTCCTAAAACAAACATAACCTCTACAAACAAAGCAAGTGGTAAAATACCATTAACAGAAGCAGAACTAGTAGTATCAGCAGGCAGAGGAATGAAAGGCCCAGAAAATTGGCACTTGGTAGAAGAATTAGCAGAATTATTAGGTGCTGCTACAGCGTGCTCTAAACCAGTAAGCGATATGGGTTGGAGACCACACAGCGAACACGTAGGTCAAACAGGTATCACCATCAAACCTAACTTATACATTGCAATTGGAATTTCTGGTGCTATACAACATCTTGCTGGAGTAAGCAGCAGTAAAGTAATTGTTGCTATCAACAAAGACCCAGAAGCTCCTTTCTTTAAAGCTGCCGATTATGGCATTGTTGGCGATGCTTTCGAAATATTACCTAAGTTAATAGAAGCTGCTAAATCGCTTAAAAACTAAATCTTATTTGGAAAAAATTCAATTAGATATATACGGCATTGCGCCAAGTCAAATTCAAGGTTCATACAGTTTAATCCTTGCTGAATTGGATGGAAATAGAAAATTACCAATCATCATCGGTCAATATGAAGCACAAGCAATTGCAGTTCATTTAGAAGGGATAAATACTGGAAGACCATTAACACATGATTTGTTCACCGTTTTTTCAAATGAATTTGCCATTGATTTAATCGAAGTATTCATTCACCAACTTCAAGAGGGTGTTTTTTATTCTATATTAACCTTTAAACAAGGTGAAAACATTAGAACCATAGATAGTAGAACAAGCGATGCCATAGCTCTAGCCATTAGATTTGATGCTCCTATTTTTATAACTGAATCCATATTGAACGAAGCTGGAATTGAATTTGAAAAAGATGAAATCGAAAAACCAGGAAGAGATACTTCTCAATTTGAACCGGATAAAGTCTCAGAAAAAATAGAAAATAAATTCGTAGGTAAAACCATTGATGAATTAGAACAAATGCTAGATGATGCTTTGCGCAATGAAGACTACATGAAAGCTGCTTTAATTAGAGATGAAATTGAAAAAAGAAAATAAATTTTATTTGATTTTATGGTTATTCATAGGCTTATATTCATGCACCTACAAAAGCAGTAATGACATCATTTCTGGAAAATGGTGGTATAAATCAATTACAAGAAACGACACTTTACTCCCTATTTCAGAAACAGATTTTTTTGAATTAAAATCCGATAGTACTTTTCAATATCAAGTTTCTTTTTTAAACAAAGACATGCAAGGAACTTGGGATTTAAATAAAGATACTCTTGTTTTAAACTATCAAAACCCTAAAACTTCAAGAAAATTTTATATTGAATATTTATCTGAATTTCAGTTCAAATTAAAAGAAGGTAATTTGCAATTTGAATTTACAAAAGACTAGTTTTTGTTTCATCTTCTAAATATCCAAAATCTTTTTTCCAAGGACCATTCTTAGCAGCTTCTGTAGCTAAATAATCACATACTTCGTTTTCTTTGATTCCTACATGACCCTTTACCCAGTGCATTTTAACATTTAAAGAATCATACACAATTAAAAACCTTTTCCATAAATCAATGTTTTTTTTACCTTTCCAACCTTTTGCTCTCCATCCCCATACCCATTTTTTTTCAATGGAATCACATACGTATTTGCTATCAGTGTAAATATGTATTTCTACTTCTGGTTTTTTTACCATCTCTAAAGCAACAATCACAGCCAATAATTCCATTCGGTTATTAGTGGTTAAATCATAAGCTTCACTTATTTCTTTACGTGCTTTTCCCCACATCATTACCACACCATAACCACCCCTGCCCGGATTGCCCAAGGCAGCCCCATCTGTATATATGATTAATTTGTTACTCATTTTATTTCTGCAACAACAAAAGTACTGCCTCCAATGTAGATTGTGTCTTCGTCATTTGCATTTTCTTTGGCTTTGGATATTGCAATTTTTACACTATCATAAGATTCTCCAATTAGACCAAATTGTTTTGCCTCATCCCTTAATTCGCTTGATGAAATAGCACGAGGTAATTGAGGTGAACAAAAGTAATAATTGGCATTTTGAGGGAATAGTTTAAGAATTTTAGACCTGTCTTTATCTTTCAACATCCCCAATACAACATGTAATTTATGGTATTGCGTTGTTGACAATTGTTTAATTACTTCACTTACTCCATGTTCGTTATGAGCAGTATCAGCTACAATGAATGGTTTATTTTGCAAAATTTCCCATCTCCCATAAAATCCAGTATTTAATTTTACATGTTTTAAACCATTGGATACATTTTCATCATCAATAAGCACTCCAATACTTTTTAAAACATCGATGGATTGCAGAGTTGTTTTCAAGTTTTTTAACTGGTAATTGCCTATTAAATCGCATTGAAAATCAGTAGGATTAATGACATTATTTTGGTCGGCAAATAGTATTTTAGAATGACATTCTTTTGCTTTATCTATAAATACATGATTGTACTCAACATGACTTTCCCCTATAACTACAGGAACATTGTTTTTTATTATACCTGCTTTTTCTATGGCAATTTTTTCTAATGTATCGCCTAATAAATCCATGTGATCGTAGGCTATATTTGATATTATAGACAAAATAGGATGAATGACATTGGTGCTGTCTAACCTACCACCCAAGCCTGTTTCTATTACTGCATAATCTACTTGTTGATTTCGAAAATAATCAAATGCCATTGCTACAGTAATTTCAAAAAAGGAAGGTTTAATATTTTCAATTTCTTTTAAATTATTTTGAACAAATTCAACTACATTTTCCTTTTCTATTTCCTTTCCATTGATTTTTATTCTCTCTCTAAAATCAAATAAATGTGGTGAAGTGTAAAGTCCTACTTTATAACCTTGCTCTTGTAAAATAGAAGACAGCATGTTGCTAATACTTCCTTTTCCGTTGGTACCAGCTACATGAATGGTTTTAAATTCCAATTGAGGTTGGTTTAAATGCTCACAAAACAACAAGGTATTGGTTAAATCTTTTTTTATGGCAGCTTTGCCATCGCGAGTAAAATAAGGGAGTTTTGAAAATAAAAAATCTACTGTTTCGGTGTAATCCATTGACAAAAAAGATAACTCTAGTTTTGAGTGAATTTATAAGTGATAGTTCCCTCGGTTTGAGTGGCATCACTTTTTGCATCGAATCTTGAACTTCTAGCTATTTTTAAAGCTAAATTTCTCAAACAATCTGAAGTTGATTTTGTTCCTGGATTAATTCCTTCAGGAATGATTGTTCCATCTGGTTTAAGAATCACATCTACTATCACAGTTCCTTTGTCATTGCAATTATCTGTTAAAATTTTGGATGTTAATTTTCTGTTGCCAAAAGTATGTGATGTACTTGTTCCCTTACTAGCACCACCAGTTGACCCACCTGTTGCACCGCCATTGGGACTTCCATTAGGATCACCAGTAGGACTACCTTTAGGGTCGCCTTTGTTTCCAGTATTTTTTGATGGGTCGCCTGATCCTCCAGGATTGTTTTTGTTGTTTTTCATTTTTTCTCTCATTTTTTTAATGAGATCGTCTTCCTCCTGTGGTTTTGTTTTTTCTACAGGTGTTGTTTTAGGTTTTTCTTGTGTTTTCTTTTCTTCAGTTTTTTTGGTAGCAACTGCATCAGGGTCTTCTGTTTGTTCAACAGCTTCATCTGTATCAGGAGTTGGAGGAGTTGGCGGTGTGTAATCAGGTTCAACAGGAACATCATTTGGTCCACCTAAATCAGGTTCACCAAGACTAACCATTACTGCACTTTCTTCAGCAAGTGCCTCAGGTTTAGGGTAAGTAAATTTCCAAAACCACATCAATACAAATAAGGATGCTGCTAGAAAAAGAGTTGCAGCAGCACTGATGTATTTGCTTTTTCTTTCTTCTTCTTCTTCGTTAGTTTGTCTGTTTACTATCTTGTTTTTCATGATAATTAATGATTATTCACTTTCTTTATCCAAGGCTAACACCACTTTAGCTCCAGTTTTATTTGCAATAGAAACCATTTGCATCACTTTTTCATACATCACGGTTTTATCTGCATGGATACTTACAGGCGCTCCAGGATTTTTTCTTAATTCCTCTTGGATAGCAGAAGGTAAACTTTCTATAGTTAAATTTTTATTTCCATCTATACCATATTGACCTTCAGCATTTAAAAAAACTCGAATTGGTTTAGTAACTTGCACATTTTCTTTGACACCTTTAGGCAACAATACTTTAAGAACAGGTTCTCTAACAACGGTAGATGTCAAGATGAAGAAAATGAGTAGTAAGAAGATAATATCTGTCATACTAGACATGTTAAATTCGGTACTTATTTTACTTTTAGCTCTTAGTGACATAATTTATATTAATTAGAAGGTGTTTGTAAAATATCTAAAAACTGAATGGAATTAGCTTCCATTTTGTAAACTACTTTTTCTATAGAAGCTGTTAGTAAATTGTATGCCAAATAAGCAAATATACCTACAACTAAACCTGCTACTGTGGTAACCATGGCTTCGTAAATACCGCCACTTAATGCTCCTGCACTCACTTGTTCTCCTGAACTAGCTATGCTTCCAAAGGTAGTAATCATTCCTGTTACTGTTCCTAAAAATCCTAACATTGGAGCAGCTCCAGATACTGTTGCCAAAAATGGCATTCCTTTTTCTAATTTATAAACTTCTAATTTACCTACATTTTCTACAGCTACTTCAATGTTTTTAAGAGGATTTCCAATTCTTGAAATTCCCTTTTCTAACATTCTTGATACTGGTGTATCTGTTCTAGCACACAATGTTTGCGCTCCAACAATGTTGTCATTCAACACCATGTCTTTGATGCTGGACATGAAATTATCATCTAATTTACCTGCTTTGTTGATTAAAATGGCTTTTTGAATGGTAATGAAAATAGCTATTAATAATAAAGCAAAAATTGGAATCATGACTATACCTCCAGCTAAGGTCATTTCCCACATCCCCTTTGGTAATTCTTTTGTAGTCTTTAGTGTTGTTGTAGCTATTGATGTTGTATCTAAAATAGCTGTTAATAAAATTGATAATTGCATGTTTATTTTATTTTAACGTTTAAATTATATAATTAGTATGTTTATTTAATGTTTTCTACGACTTGAAAATATCCATTAATGTAATCTACATAGGTGTTTAAACCTGTTTTATTTAAATCCTTAGAATGATTGATTGCATTGAGTTCTATTTTGTATTTTGAAATGACTTTTATGTTTTCAACTTCAGTGTTGGATTGACTTGTCGATGTGGAGATGCTCTCAATAGAACTATTCGTTTCACTGGTTGCATTGTTTTCATTCGATTCAACTTTTATTTCATTATTCGCTTCTGGAATTTCAGAAGTAATCAATTCTGAATCGTTTGTTTTGTTTTCGTTTGTAATTGAATTGTTCTCTTGATTTTCGTTTGGCAAATTAGCTTGATTGTTGTTATCAACTTTTAAATCTGAAGGGACAACTGTGCTAATGATAGATGCTTGATTGTTTTTAACTGTGCCCACATTTAAATAGACAAAATGGGCAACCATTGCTATTGAAGCTGCAGCTAACCATGCTTTCCAATTTGATTTTGGCTTGTCTAAACTTTCTATTTCAGCTCTATCAGGTACCCAAGAATTAATTACTTCTTGAGTTTGTTCAATAGGTTCATATTTATTTACTTTTACTGTTTTTAAACCAAAGGTATTTAAATCTAAATTTAAATCCGCTAAGGGTTGAAACCATTTTTTATTGTCATTGCTCAAATAAAAAGTTCCAAATTGATTCCACTTTAAATACTTTTCATTTTCTAATTTAGTTTCTTGTTCAATTACCCATTGATTGCATAGTTCTGTAGCATGATTGAAAGAAATTGATTTATTCTTAGAAATGGCAGATATTAGTAATCCATCGTTTTCTGTTAGTTGCGGATTAAAAAACAACGTTTTTGTATGAGGCTTAATGGCTTTGTGGTTGTTGGTAAAGTTGCAAGGAGAATCTCTGACAATAAAACCACCAAAGTTGGGGATAACAACGCATTCTTTGTTGTTTAATAATTGAAATAATGTACTTTCTACGCTCATTGTATTAATTTTCAAAAATAGTGTTTTTATCTTTTTAATAAAAAAGAAATAATCATGATGTCTAATATTAAGGAAATTGGCTTCTTTATTGCTTTTTCAATACGATTTGTCGTTGCAAAGCAAAGGTTTGTGGAGAAATTGAAACCAATAATTTATCAATTGAATTGACAAGTTTCAATAAAAAGTGAGGTAATTTTACACATTTAGTTTTTGCAATAACACCTCCAGAATTTAAAAATATAAACAATTCACTAAACCCTTTATGAACAATTTTAAAATCTTTAATTTCATTGTTAAATCTGGCTTCATCGTCAAACAACAAATTAGGTATAGCGCAATTTGCCGACCACAAATCATCAGGATCTGTACAAATTAAATTGGGATCAAACACATTGATTGAAAAATCATATCCTTCATGCCTCATTAATTTTAAAATTTTACGCATACACCACGAAGCATTGATTTCTTGAATGATGACATATCCTCCAGGTTTTAATATTCTGTGCATTTCCTGAAAAAACTTTACTGGATACGGCACATGGTGTATCATGTTAGAGGATACAACAAAATCTAAACTTTCATTTCCATATGGAGTATTTAAAGCATCTACCATTTTATCATCTAACCATTCATTGTTAGCATAATCTGTGATTCTGTAATCTTTACATTTAATGAACAATTTGCTCAATCCTGTGCCACATCCTACTTCTATGCCTTTTTGTTCGTATTGAATGAATTGATTCATCCAAGAAAAACGTTTATCAAGTAAAAATTTTAAATTATTAGGTGCTCCATTAAAATAATACTCTCTTGCTTTACTTACTTCTCCCTCATTTTTCATTCTGTTTTCCTGATGTGATGCAGGTTTGTACTTTAAGTTCTTCATTTTTGATAGAAAGTGCAAAAAAAAGTAAATTTTGTATCCTTTTATAAAATATTTTTGCAACAATGAATTTTCGCCTTGTAATTGTTGATACTAAAGACTTAGAAAATGAGTTTATAGACCTTCCAAAAAAACTATATAAATCTGACCCTAAGTACATTATGGCATTAGATAATGACATCAAAGAAGTGTTCGACAAAAATAAAAATCCCTATTTTAAAAAAGGTGAGTGCATTCGTTGGTTAGCGATGGATGAAAACAATCAAGCTATTGGTAGAATCAGTGCATTTTATACCGAAAATAGTTTAACAAAATTTCGTTCTGGTGCTTGTGGTTTTTTTGAATGCATATATCAACAAGACATTGCCAATTCATTATTTGATGCCTGTAAAAAGTGGCTAATTGAAAAACAATGTACTTTCATGGATGGACCTATCAACTTTGGAGAAAGGGATAGTTTTTGGGGTTTAATGGTGTCAGGTTTTGAAAGTCCAAGTTATCGCGAGAATTACAATTTTCCTTATTATCAACAATTGTTTGAAAATTTTGGTTTTATCTCTAAAATCGATCAAACTACTTCCATGATTGACGACAAAACATTTAATTTTGATAGATTTAGTAAGCTTGCCTCAAGAGTATTTAATAACCCTACCTACACCTTTCAACACATTCAAAAAAACAATTTAGAAAAATTTGCCATTGATTTTATTGAAATATACAATAAAGCTTGGTCATTTCACGAAAACTTTGAACCAATGACTTTAGATAAAATCATGGGTCATTTAAAATTAATGAAACCTATCATTGTTGAAAACCTCAATTGGTTTTGTTATGCTAATGGAAAACCCATTGGTTTTTATATCACTGTCATGGATGTAAATCAAATTTTCAAACATGTCAATGGCAAAATGAATTTATTAGGTAAACTTAAATTTTTATATTACAAACGATTCATACAAAGAGTAAAAGGCATTGTTTTTGGCGTTGTTCCTGAATACCACAACCTAGGTGTAGAGGTTGCATTGATCATGAAATTCAGAGAAGGATTGATTGAAGGTAAAAAATTTCATGAAAATGAATTGGCTTGGGTTGGTGATTTTAATCCAAAAATGTTAAGTATGTTTGAAAGCATGGGAGCAAGAGAATATAAAAAACACAAAACATACACATTAAAATTTTAAACCATGAAAATACTATTTATCGCTAACCGTTTTCCTTATCCCCCCTTTAGAGGCGATAAATTAAAAATATTCAACTTGGCTAAAGAACTTTCTAAATCCCATGAACTGCATCTTATTACTTTTGCCGAAAACAACAATGATTTTAATTTAATCCAGCATATTGAGCCTTATTTTAAAAAAATTAAAGTCATTAGCCTGCCAAAATACAAAAGCTATTTTAATGTCATTCTAGGATTGTTTATCAAAAAACCTCTTCAAGTTTGTTATTTTAAAAGCAATAGCATGAGACGTGAAGTTGATGAATTAATAAAGACTGAAGCATATCATTGTATCCATGTTCAACACCTTAGAATGGCTCAGTATGCTGAAAAACACTCATCGAACTACCGAATTTTAGATTTACCTGATGCATTTTCGCTCTATTGGCAAAGAAGAAAAAAAATCAAACGAAATGTATTTTCTAAACTGCTTGATTCCATCGAAAGTAAAAGGGTTTATAATTATGAAAAATACATTTTAAATCAATTTAATCTCAATTTAGTGTGTTCTCTTGAAGATCAAAAACACCTAATTAAAGAGCATCAAACAGATACTGTAAAGCTTTTGCCTAATGGTGTTGATACTGCCCAATTCAAACCACTAAACCACGACTACAGCCATTGTCATACATTGTTGTTTACAGGCAATATGGATTACGATCCAAATGTGGATGGTGTTATCTACTTTAGTGAAGAAATATTGCCAATCATTAAACAAAAATATCCAACCATTAAATTCATTATTGCAGGTCAAAGACCAATACAAAAAGTATTGGACTTAAAATTAAAGCATCCTGAAACAATTGAAGTGACTGGGTTTGTTAAAGATTTATCTGAAATGTACAATTCGGCAAGTATTGTTGTAGCTCCTTTGCGATTTGGTGCAGGTACACAAAACAAAGTCCTTGAAGCACTTGCCATGGGAATTCCTGTGGTATGTAGTCACATAGGTTTTGAAGGATTAGGAATTAAAAGCGGTGATGGAGCATTCATGAAAATACATCCCCAGGAATTTGCTGACCAAGTCATTGAATTGTTAGACAGCGAACAATTAAGAAAAGAAACAGGTGAAAAAGGGGCTCAATTGATACAATCTAAATTCAGCTGGGAACACATTGCCAAATTACTTGAAAGTTATTTTACAAAATGAAAAAACTATTGTGGATATGCGGATTGTATTTTGTTTTTTTATTGGTTGTAACACTCATTTATTTCAAGGAGAGAGTTCTTTATGTTGATTCTGCTTTTTATGCTTTTAATTTCATTAACAACGAATTTCCTGCAGCAGAACACAGTAGATACTCACTTTACATTTATCAATTAATCCCTTGGATTGCACTTAAACTTGGTTTTCCTATTTCAATAGTATTGAGATTGTATTCATTTTCTCATGTGTTCATTCATGCTTTGTTCTTTTTAATTCTAATAAAATTAAAACAACCAAAACTAGCCATATTAGTTACCATCATTCAATTTATTTCTTATCGAGAATGTTTCTTTTTAACCGTGAATGAAACTGCATTAAGCTTGTCTTTCACATTGTTGTATATTGGCATAATCAACTCCTTTAAAAATGCTCCTGTTATTATTAGTTTTACAGTTTTGTTTTTATGTGTATTATTTAGCTTTTATAGCCATCCCATGAGCATTGTTGTCATTAGTTTCGCTATTGGTTATTTCATTGTCGATAATTTTGAGAACAAAACTAAATTCAATTTAAAATCAAATTTATCTATCGCAGTATTGGCTTTTTTATTGGCATTTATTGTAAAAAAATTATTCAGTGAAAGCACCGGTTATGAAAACAATTTATATGACCAATTGAAAAACTTTAAAGCAATTGTTGGCAACATTAATAACATTTATCCAACTCATTTTTTCTTTGATTCATTCAAATGGCAAAGTTATTTCATGAAAATGTATTGGATTCCAAGTATAGTCTTTGTTGTTATGATAGGTTATTATGCTTTGAAAAAACAATGGTTAAAATTAATTTATTATTTTCTTTCTGTATTGGGTTTGTGGATACTCACAGCCATTATATTTAATCAAGGTGATGGCAATATATTCATGGAAAAAAACTTTACTCCTTGGGTTTTTATTACCTTGTTGCCATTGTTTTTTGTATTCGATGATACATGGATGAATAAGCATGGATTTTATGCTTGTGTTTTATTATTATTTATAGGGTTATATTCATTTTATGGCATTAGTAATTATTTACCTATTTTTCAAAAGAGAGTGTACTTATTGGATGAATTAATAACAATTAAAAACCCGAATTCACAACCAAAACTTCTTGTGCATGACAGCACCATTAACCACGAAGAATGGCTTGGAACATGGGCTTTACCTTATGAGTCCATCTTATTAAGTAAAATAAAAAACATGCCTACTATCACGGCAAAAGTGATTCATCTTCAAAACTATGATGAGAAAATGATGTATAACAATAACACATTCATTGGTGCTGATTTTTTCCCCATTCTAACTACTGAATATGTTTTGAAAAATCCCAAGTTGAAAATAGAAAATAAACCCTATGTATGGATTAAGTATTAGAATGGAAATTGGCTAATTCTTCAATCGGTTTTCTAACTATTTTACCTAATTTTAAATCATATAAATCAAGAACTTCTCTCAATTGTTTTTCAAAATAAAATGCAATTGAACCTACAAAACTAACGGGTACGGATTTACAATCTTTGTATTTTAACAAATGAGATTCAACAAACACTTTAAAGCAATTTATAACTAAATCATTTATTTGAATATCATCAATATTTTGAGATATGTATTTTGTCAATGAAGCCAAGTAAACATTAGCATTTTCTTGTTTGTATATCGAATTGAAAACACTTTGTTTATCTCCAATTATAAGTTCAAGTTTTTCCTTTAAATTGGAATTTAATTCATCATTAAAATACGTTTTCAAAAGGCTTTTACCAAAATAACTACCACTGCCTTCGTCACCTAAAATGTAACCAAGTCCAAAAGTAAATGGTTGATCAACAATATGAGCACCATCCCAATAACAAACATTGCTACCTGTTCCTAAAATGCAAGCAATGCCTCTGTTGTTTCCTAAACAGGCAATTGCGGAACCTTCGATATCATGAGAAACATGGATTAAAGAATTGGGAAAATTAGTTTTTAAACACGATTGTATCAAGTTTTTATTATCAGAAGTGCTACAACCAGCTCCGTAATAAAAAATTTCATCAATTTGTAAAGAATCAATCTCCGCTAATTCATTTTTTATGGTATAGTTCAGTTGGTCTATAGATTCAACGACAGGATTAAAACCTTTGGTAGTAAAATATTTAGCAGATTGAATTGAAAGCACTAAAGCCCAATCGCCTTTAGTTCCACCGCAATCTGCTATTAAAATAGCCATATTGGTTTAGCTAAATACACCATCTAAAATAATACCAGCATCGTTGCTATTAATGCACATGATGGGTACTTTGCCACTATGATTAACAATTTGTTGAGCATAGCTTCCTAGCAAGAATTCACTAAAACCTTTTTCTTGTTGACTCATGATCATGATTAAATCAGCGTCAATTTCAATGGCATAATTCAAAGTATCTTCAGCAAAACTATCAGGATATTTGTCTTCATCAAGTGGACGTAATACAAAATTGACATTGTTTTGATTCAATATATCGGTAGTTTGATTGATAGCCCCATTAATTCTAATTTTAAATTCTTCGCTGCTTGCATTTTCATAAATGACATGAATTATGCTGTTGAATTTTTTCGCTAAATGTACAGCCCATCTTACTTTCTGACGGCTTTCCCTTGTCATATCTATTGGTAATACAATTTTTTCATAACCTTTGCTACCTATTGATTTTTCTTTCACTACAACTACAGGAACATTGGCATAATTAATAACACGGCTTGCATTACTTCCTGTAATTTGTTGTAATCCACTAGCACCATTGGTACCCATGATAATGCTATCATAATCTTCATCGTTAGCTATGTTAGTAATTACTTTGTAAATTTTACCTGATTCAATTCTTTTATTGATTTGAACATTGGGGAATTCCACTTTACATTCGGCAATTAATTTATCCATTTTTATGTTCAATGCTTCATTGATTAATTCATTTTTATGGTCATCAGAAAAAAGAGAACCTAAAATGCCTCCATCGTCTAAAATGTGTAACAAAGTGATGTTGTTTTTGTAAGCAACGGCTACTTTTAATGCATGTCCCAATGCATTTTTAGCAATTTCAGAAAAATCGAAAGGGACTAAAATGGTGTTGTTATTGTTTGACATAATTTTTAAATTAAGTTTAATTCATGTTGTGAAATACGTTTTGAACATCGTCATCCTCTTCTAATCTTTCAATTAAAGATTCCACTTGTTTTTTTTCATCTTCATTTAAGGCGATGGTATTAGTAGGAATCCTTTGAAATTCTGCACTAATGATGTTGATATTTTTTGATTCTAAAGTTTTTTGCATGGATCCAAAATTAGAAAATGAACAAGTAACTACCATTTCACTTCCCTCTATTTCTATTTCTTCAAGTCCAGCATCTATTAATTCAAATTCTAATTCTTCGGTATTTACACCTTCTGTATTGATTACAAAGATGCTCTTGCGTTCAAATGCAAAATCCAGACTGCCAGTTTTACCCAACTCACCTCCGCCTCTGTTTAAATGCATTCTGATGTTGGCAACTGTTCTTGTAGGATTGTCTGTTGCTGTTTCAATCACCAAACCTACACCTTTCATGCACATAGCCTCGTAAGTTATCTCTTCGTAATTGCTTGTATCTTTGCTAGATGAACGTTTTATAGCAGCTTCAATCCTGTCTTTTGGCATGTTTGCACTTTTGGCATTTGCTATCACTGCCCTTAATTTGGAATTGGTATCAGGATCTGGTCCCCCTGCTTTTACAGCAATTGAAATTTCCTTTCCAAATTTGGTAAATGTTTTAGACATTTTATCAAATCTGGCAAACATGGTATGCTTTCTCTTTTCAAATATTCTGCCCATAATTTTTAAGTTAATTAACTTTTCAAAAAATCAGTGCAAAATTAAACAATTATCTGTGAATATTGATTAAATATATATAGAAAATTAATTTAATTTAGATTTGTTGACTTAAGAGAACTTACTTAATACTAGAAATGACTAATCGTGAAAAACCAAT
>CAYVDH010000058.1:0-19454 GCA_964450355.1 uncultured Flavobacteriaceae bacterium | reverse complement strand
GGTGGGTGATGAGGTATTTTCCTCCGCGTTTGAATTTTATGCTGTCTTTTTGTTTGAAGCCATTGTAAAGTGGTAATCCAGAATTCGTACTATCGCGTATAGTGAATTGGTATTTGTAGGAACTGGCTGGAGCATTGAAGGTATCCATTGGAAAGGCTTGAAATCTCAATTTTCCACATTCTAAAATATCATACTTACGGATACTGCGTGCTTTGAATTTTACAACTACGTTGAATCCTTTGTTTGCTTGAGCTGGTCTTGGACAGTTATTATCTTTGGCAGTAACTGTAAAGCTATAAGCATTTGGTCTTGCGTCACCTATTTTAGTTTGCCAACAGAATTCTGCTGATTTTTCTCGGGCTGTTGGGTCGATGATGCGGAATGTTGCACCTAAAATACCGTTGTTCCAATCCATGTAAGTGGTATCTGGAACAGTTTGATTTGGCAAGAAAGGTTCGTCTTTAGAATCTATTTGAAAACAAATTTTATTCCCTTCACAAACTGTGTATTTATTGGATCCTAAAATTTTAGGAGGATTATTATCTGGACATTGTTTTACTACCAACTGCATATCCCTTCTGGTAGTACCTATGAGTTTCCATTTTTTAGTTGCTGAGTCCTTGCGGTATTCATTAATTTCAATAACCAATACACCTACTTCATCACAATTGGTAGGAGTAAATACGATGTCTCCTGTTTCTTTATCAAAATAAAAACCACGGGGAGGTTTAGCATTTGGCAAAGGTTTGCAATTCACAGTACCAGGATTAGGAGGGCAATATGGTGTTAATGGTATTGATTTAGTAAAAGGAGAAACAAAAGACTCATTGCTATTGTTACCATTAAGTGGGTTAGCTAAATCGTAAGCTAAACTATCACCATCAATAACTTCCCTAACACCATTATTGTATGTAAACGGCTGATTACAACACAAATAAGCAACTGGTGGGATAGAAAGTTGTGGAGATGTATTACATCCTTTGCCTACATTGCAGATATCCAACATAGCTTCAGTGTATAGATTACCTGGAGTAATAGTTGTGATGGCACCATTTCTACAACATTGTTCTACAGAAAAATAAATTTTGCAGCATCCAGCATCTTTTAATGCTTTGAATGGAGCAACACTGAAATCAACAATTCCTTCGAAAACGTGTTCTTCAATCCCCTCTGCTGAGGTGGTGTTTTGAGGATTACATGGAGCAGTACCACCTACACAAGTAGGACTTATGTCGTTAATAGCTGTTCTTGTGTAGTTGAGCGAAGCGCTTCCATTATCACAAAATACATTGATAGTTGGGCTATTTAAAGGAATACCCCTACAATCTCTGTACACTTTAGCAATGACTTTGTATTTACCTGGGCTAATGCAAACGTATGATACGTCACTTCCCATCATGTGAGAAGCATTTGCAGAAGCAAAGGTAAATAGTGCTAAAACCACTAAATAAAACTTGTAATTTTTTATATTCATAAGCAATCTTTTCATGTTAATTTATTGTCAATTTTTTAAATGTTGTGTTGTTTAATGTTTTTATTTCAATTATATACAGCCCAGCATCTAAATAGTGGGGTAAATTAATTGAATTTTTATTTTCTTCCAAATTATATGTTAAAATTTTGTTTCCATCCATTGTATACAAATTGATACATATATTAGAAGTGGCTTCAGAACTAAGATTAAGAACTCCTCCTGAATGAATTGGATTTGGATAAACTGAAAATAGCGGTTTGTGTTTCACATTTTCTTGATAATTTTTCAATGTAATTTTGTCTTTTAATGCCGATTTTAGCCCTAAACAAAAATTGCTAATTTGTTTAATGTTATAACTATTTCCTTCAACAAAATAAAAAGCAAAATCATATACTTTTGATTCTCCTCTTTTTAAACTTACTTGTTCTGTATTCATCAACCCTATCCTTTGTCCTGATAAATTCCCTACTGAAGTTTCATTCCACATGGTATTTGAATTGCTGTTATCTGTATCAAAAGGATAAATGTAATTGGCTTGACCACTTCCATCAACACCATTGCTGCCAAAAGTCAAATGTTGCCCATTTTTCCATTTGGATTGCATGTAATTTAAAAAGTCATTAGCTATCAATGGTTTGCCATAAATTAAATTATTGGAATTTTCAAAATACATCGTAGAATTTAATTTGCCATTTAATAACATACAACCTGAAGACACCATTTTATTTCCAAACGTTGCTTCGCTGCTATCATTGTATGCAAACAAAGTTTTGTTGGAAATATCTGTTCCCAAAAATTCATTAAAATTTGACCCAATTTTAAATTGAATTGCTTGTGAAAGTGAAAAATCTGTGTAGTTGTTATTTGAACGGTTAATGATGGCGTATTTTACAATAAATGCCTGTTTTAAAAAACTATCATTGGATTTGAACCCATACAAACTTGTGTGCACTTCAACTCCTAAAAGCAATCCTCCAGAATAAGAATGGTTTGCGTAATTGTCATTGGTAATTGAATACAGCAATTGGTCACACTCTATGTATGGATAATCTCCTTTCATTGGCTCATATTTTAAATTGTTGTCCTCATTGTCAACAAATGGAGCTAAAATATCAGCATAAGGTGCGCCAAGTGACCCTGGCCAATTTATGATGTTGTTACTTGGAACATAACTGGAATTTTTGTATTCATTTAAATGTTTTAATATTTCATCTTTACTTATAGAATATACTTTATTCCACTGAGCTGGATTAGCTGACTGAGCATTTTGAAGCTGTAATGGACCTGACCAAAATTCATGGTTATTACCAAGCATATTGTGGGCAGCCAAGTGAAGGTTGTTTACGCTATCTATTGCTTTTAACCAGATTCCACCTGTTTGAATCAATCCAAATAAATCATTATTTCGATTAACAAATAACCCTTGATTTGAGGAACTATCAAACAAAATTCCGTTGCTGTTCAACACCCCTTTTAAATCATTTATTGAAATGTGATTTATTGAGTTTTGCGAATTCAATTGCGTTACACCAACTGTAAAAATAAAAAATAATATGTAAGCGTTTTTTATCAAAATACAGTATATCTTAATCCTAATTTTGCTCCTAAATTTAAGTTGTTTGGATTGATGTGACTTCCAAATTTAATTGCATTAATTCCAAACATGTTTACATGTGGCTCAAACACTAATTTAAATTTGTAATTTAAAGGGTAGGCAGTCATTATTCCAAAATTGGCACCTATATTTAATGATTTTTTCGAACTTGAATAAGCCACAATTCCATCGCTGTTTGAGTTTAAATTGTTTCCTATCAAAGCGTTTATTACATTAAAATTCATCCCTGTATTGATTGCGAAATCAAAATTTTTGTACCCAAAATTATAAGACATTCCTACTGGCAACTGAATGACTTGATATTTGTTTTTAAAATCAAAGTTAGATTTCACTTCTTTATCGTATTCCAATTTATCAGTTACAATCTCTTGTCTTACTCCGGTGATTGGATCGTTGATATAGATGGTTCTGTTGACATATTCAATTACGTGGTTTACTTTAGTCAATTGACCTTGGTAATGTTGATTCAATTGAGTATAGGCTATTCCAGAATATATGCTTATGTTGTTTTTCAATGCTTTACTTACTCTCACTTCAAACAATTGATTGAATGTGTTTTTTTCTAATTGGTGATAATCACTCAACATTGAACTATTTCCAAAAGCATGGTGAAATGTCAACATTGGCATCACAGTAAAATCAACAAATAAAGGAGATTTGAGTTTTCTTGGCACATCCAATTTTTTTGTTTTCAATAAGGCAATTTCTTCGGGTGCATTCTTTACTTTTAATTTGTTCATTTTGTTAGTAAAGAAAAAATTGATGTCCGATTTATCAATGATTGATTCATCCATTGATTCATATTGATATAAATGGCTTTTGCCTTTATGTTGTTCAAATGTTATTACAGGTTTAATGTTAGAACTTGCATCAAAATAACTTTGATAAACATTTTCAGAACTTATTGAATTGTCTTTTAGTATGTTTTTGTATTTTTCTACAAAATAGGTTGATTTGTTTTTATCTTGTTTTGTTGGCATAGATTTTTCAACAATTACAGATTTTTCATTTTTAACAATATCAAAAGCATTTTTATTATTTGAAATAGAAGTACTTGCCATTGAATTGGCATTGCTTTTTACATTCTTTTTCAAACTTGTGTTTTGTTCTTTTACACTCAATTTATTATCCTTTGCAAAAGCATCTGATTTGGCTATTTCACTGACAATTCCTTTGTTTTCATCTTGGTTTAAAGTTTCATTGCTCAATGCTTGTGGTGGTTTGATGTCATTTTTGTTCAATTGAAAATAAATCAACACAGAGCTTATTAAAACAACACCCACAATGATGGATTTGATTGTTCCTGTAATGAAAGGTGCTTTTGCATCATTGGCTCTTTTAGCCATGATGTTATCAAACATCCCATCGGGTGGAGTACTTTCTGAATTGTACAATTTATTTGAAATCTCTTTTTCAAAATTTGTATTCATATATTTAAATGTTTATTTTTTCTAATTTGTAAATTTTTTCTTGTAAATATTTTTTTGCTTTAGCGTATTGACTTCTTGAACTGGCTTCTTCGATACCTAGCGATTCGGCTATTTCCTTGTGTGAATACCCTTCAATTGCATACATATTAAACACGTATTTGTAACCTTTTGGCAAATCATTAATTAAGTTTAATAAATCTTTTTCACTTAATTTTTCAATGGCTGAAGAATCATCATTAACAATATGGTATTCAACAGAATTTATATCATTAAACTCCATTTTGTTTTGTCTAATTTTATTTAAAGATGTATTTACCATGATTCTTCTTACCCATCCTTCAAGAGAACCTTGTTGTTTGAATTGGGCTATGTGGTCAAAAACCTTAATAAATCCTTCTTGTAACATGTCTTCTGCTTCCATCTTATTTTGTGAATACCTTAAACATACTGCCATCATTTTTGCAGAGAATCTCTTGTACAATTCCATCTGACAATTTCTGTCTTCTTTGATGCAACCTTCTATCAACTCTTTTTCGCTCATTTGATGATTGATATGTTTCCACAATGTTTGCAATTTCTTATCAAGACACAAAATTATTTGAATTCGTGGTATGACTTTCAAAAAAAAATATAAATCTTTACAAACTGTTGAAACTATTCCTATTGCAATTTACGAAAAAATTTAGATAAAACCTATTTTTGCAGATAATGAAAGCCTTATTTCAAGTGCCATGCCACCTTGCTTCTAACAATAACAACACCATAAACAGTGTGTTAAAAGTGGCTAAACATTTAAACATTGAACTTGAAATACTGCATGATTTTACATGTTGTGGCTTGCCAATTTTTGAAAATGGGGATTTTAAACAAGCTAAAAAAATTGCCGAACACCATGTCAAAGCATTGAAAGACAAGACTATAATCACTTGCAATGACAAATGTCAAAAAACATTTGAAAAATATTATCCTAAAATATTAAACAACACGGTGGTTCACAATGATTGCATGGCTTTGTCAGAAAATACAAAATCTATTTTTGAATTTCTACCACAATTAAAACTTAGTAAATCTAATGACATTTCAGGTCAATATTTCTTTCTAAAAGACTGTTCAAATCAACAAATACCTTCAATACTGACTCAGTTTAAAAACGTTGAATGGCATTTTTCTGAAATGGAAAATACGTGTTGTGGAGCTTCTTTTGGATTTTCATGTCACAACCCTCATTTATCTGAAAAAATGGCATTAAATATTTTAGAGGAAATGAAAAACAAGAACATTGATAAAATAATCACCCCAAACGACTTGTGTTTAAATTACATAGATTCAATGATGAAAAAACACAATATTACATTTCAAATCATTCACTTATTAGACTTTATCGCTGATGCCATCTGATTTAACCGACTTCACAATTAAAGAAACAGAGTTAAGACACTTTGTTAAGACAATATTTACAAGCATGGGTTGTTCCCAAGCAGATGCTCTACTCGCTACAGATGTGCTGATAAGAGCAGATTTAAGAGGTATTGATTCTCATGGTGTTGCAAGACTTTCTGGTTATTATAGACTTTTTGAAAATAACAGAATCAATCCTAAGCCTAACATTAAAATAGTAAGAGAAAAAGGCGCTAATTTTACTGTAGATGGCGACAGTGGATTAGGCTTAGTTGTTGCTCCAAAAACCATGGAAATAGCCATTGACAAATCAAATCACCACGGGTCAGGTTTTGGTGCAGTAAGAAACAGCAATCATTTTGGAATTGCGGCTTATCATGCTTCAATGGCTTTAAATTACGATTGTATAGGCATAGCAATGACCAATGCAAGCCCTTTGGTAGCTCCAACATACAGCAAAGAAAGAATGTTAGGCACCAATCCTATTTGTTATGCTATTCCTAGTAAAAAATACCCTGCATTTATTTTAGATATGGCAACCAGTGCCGCTGCTAATGGAAAATTAGAAATAGCAGAAAGAAACAATAAAACTGTTCCTTTTGGCTGGTTAGAAGATAAACAAGGCTCTGACACTAACTTACCTAAAGACCTTAAAGAAGGTGGAAGCCTATTGCCTTTGGGCAGTGATAAAGACCATGGAAGTCATAAAGGATATGGATTAGCAGCCGTTGTTGATATATTAAGTGGCGTTCTTTCTGGTGCTAATTTCGGGCCTTGGGTTCCACCATTTGTATCTTTTTTACCAGTACAACCTAACTTACCCGGTCTAGGTTTAGGACATTTTATTGGTTGTATGAGCATTGATGGATTTGAGGAAAAAGATACATTCTTAAACAAAATGGATATTTGGATTGAACGATTTAAAGGAGCTATTCCTAAAAACGATGAAAACAAAGTCATAATTCATGGTGAACCTGAATTCACATTTGAAAATGAAAGAAAACTATCTGGAATTCCATTAAACCACAAGGTTGTAAATGATTTAACAACTCTTGCAGAAAAATTAAAATTAGACCACCCTTTTTAAATAACATGAACAAAATATTATTAGTAATCACGGCCTCTTTCTCTTGTTTTTTTTCTTGTCAAAATAAAAGCAATCAAGATAAAAAAAACATGGAAGGGAATGACAGTTCCAAAATAACCTATAAACTGTACGAAGACCCAAATCGATTTGCTGACATTGAACTACTTAGATACGAAGTGCCCTCTTTTGAGCAATTAAATTTGCAACAAAAAAAACTTGTTTACTATCTTAGTGAAGCTGCCGTATGTGGAAGGGATATCATTTATGATCAAAACAATAAATACAATCTCATTGTAAGAAAAACACTTGAAGAGCTGTATATCAACTATGAAGGCAATAGAAAAGAGAATTCTTTTTTGTATTTTGAATCTTATTTAAAAAGATTTTGGGTTTGCAATGGTATTCATCACCACTATGCTGAAGTAAAATTAATGCCCGAATTTTCATCTAATTTTTTGATTCATTTATTTGATAAATCTCCAAAAGCTTCTTTACCAATTCTTAATCATCAAGACACCTTATCTTTCAAAAAATGGTTTGTAAATTTATTATTCAATCCAAAAATAGAATATAAAAGGGTAAATAAAGCAGAAAACATTGATCAAGTAAAAGAATCTGCTAATAATTTTTATGAAGGAGTTACTCAAGCAGAAGTTGATGATTATTACAACAGTAAAAAGAAAAAAGAGGACACAGAACCAATTTCTTGGGGATTGAATTCTAAATTGGTTAAAGAAAATGGCAACATCACTGAAAAAATATGGAAAGAAGGTGGAATGTACAGCAATTGCATTAGCAAGATGATATTTTGGTTAAACAAAGCCATTGCAGTGTCCGAAACTCCTGAACAAAAAAAATCTCTTGAACTTTTAGTTAATTTTTATCAAACAGGCGACTTAAAAACTTGGGATGAATACAACATCGCATGGGTAAAAGACATCCATAGCACCATTGATGTCATCAATGGATTTATTGAAGTGTACCACGACCCACTTGGAATGAGAGCTAATTTCGAGAGTGCTATTGAAATCAAAGATTTTGAAGCCTCTGATAGAATGAAAACCCTTGCTGAAAATGCTCAATGGTTTGAGAGCAATTCTCCTATAGACCAAGCTTTTAAGAAAGAAAAAGTAACTGGTATTAGTTATAAAGTAGTGAATGTAGCTTTCGAAGCAGGCGATTTGGCTCCAACAACTGCAATAGGTATAAATTTGCCAAATGCAGAGTGGATTAGAGAAAAACACGGGTCAAAATCAGTAAGCTTAGGCAACATCACAGATGCTTATGAAAAAGCAAACTCTGGCAACATGCTCGAAGAATTCTGTTGGGATCAGGCACAAATTGATAGAAGTAAACAATACGGCCAGCTTGCAGCAAAAATGCACACTGCTTTGCATGAAGTAATAGGACATGCCAGTGGTAAAATGATGCCAGGAATAACTAAAGACAATTTAGGAGCATACGGCTCTACATTGGAAGAAGCCAGAGCCGATTTGGTAGCACTTTATTATATTATTGACCCTAAACTAGTAGAATTAAAACTTATACCTAGCATTGAAGTTGGTAAAGCAGAATACGATGATTACATCAGAAATGGATTAATGGTACAATTAAGAAGAATTCAAGAAAATGAAAATATAGAAGAAGACCACATGAGAAACAGACAATTAGTTGCTCTTTGGGCTTATGAAAAAGGGAAAAGCGAAAATATCATTGAGAAAAAAATAAAAAATGGTAAAACATATTTTGTTGTGAATGACTATCAAAAGTTAAGAGCCATATTTGGTGAATTATTAAATTTAATTCAAACCATCAAATCAAAAGGAGATTTTAATCAAGCCAAAGATTTAGTAGAAACTTATGGTGTAAAAGTGAACAAAAACATACACATAGAGGTACTAAAGCGCATGAAACAACTGGATGTAGCGGCATACAGAGGCTTCATTCAGCCTAAATTTAAATTAATTATGGAAGGTGAAGAAATTAAAGACATCAAATTAGAATACAATGAAGGTTTTGTAGATCAAATGTTGAGATACAGCAAGAATTACGGCTACTTACCTTTCATTAATTGATTATTTTACAACAAATTAAAAACAACTCTATAGTTCAATAAAATATCTTGATGATAAAATCAAATTAATAAAACTTATTTTTGCCTATTAATTCACATAAAAATGTCCGATTTTATTACCGTATATGCCGAAGCTACTCCTAATCCTGAGAGTATGAAGTTTGTTGTCAGCAAAATGATTTTACCTAATGATAGTGCTGATTATAGAACCATAGATAAAGCAAAAGATAATTCACCATTAGCCCTTGCCTTGTTTGAAAATTTCAATTTTACTAATGGTGTCTTTATCATGAATAATTTTATCACCATCACAAAATTACCCGATATCAACTGGCTTGACCACATTACTCCCATTCGAGATTTTATAAAACAATACCTAGAAGAAGGCAAAGAAATAATTAGTAAAAATAAAATACTGACAACTGAAGAAGAAACAGAAATAGAAAGTAAAATAAAAAAACTATTAGATGACCATGTCAAACCAGCTGTAGAAATGGACGGTGGAGCCATAAGCTTTAAATCATTTAAAGATGGTGTTGTAACTGTAGTGATGAAAGGCAGTTGCAGCGGATGTCCATCCTCTACTTTCACTCTTAAATCTGGAATTGAAAATTTATTGAAAAGAATGGTACCTCAAGTAGAAGCAGTAGAGGCTGAAGCTGAGTAAAACCTCATTTTAAATCGTATTTTACTAATTCCCAAGTGTTTTTTTGATTGGTTTTATCAATTTTAATTACCTTAATTAATCCAACACCTTTGGTCCACCATATTTCAGTTGCTTTGTTTTCATATGGCAAATCCGCTTGTGCTGTATGAACTACATGATTGTAATTTTTATTTAATACTTTGATGTTGACAAGAGTATCCTTTATACTGAAATTCTCATACTTTTCATTGATGATTATGGGAAATCCTATAATGGTACCATGAGGTTCATAATGGATGAATTCCCTACCTCCGTGCACTGAATAAGCTTGGATTTCATCTAAAGCCGCTAACACAGTATCTTTTAAAATCCTTGGAAAATATTGCACATTGGTATGACTTAATCCTAAACTCAATACTTCACTGCAACTTATTCCTTTTGCATAATTGGTTTGACAATTAAAATTGGATTTATCATCTTTTCTAAAAACAACTGTTACTGTATCAAAAATGGTGTCATTTTCTGATAATCTGTAAATCCACTGACTTCCTTCACCAAACCAAAACCATTCCTTAACAGATTCAGGAATTTTTTTGTACCCCTCTTCACATTTACAAGATTTTTTACAACTGTTTACACATAAAATTGATAGAATCAAAACAACTAAATAACATGGTTTTTTCATATGAATGTCCCTCATTCAAATATACTCAAAAATCAAGAATTAAACAATAAGAATTTCAATGAGTTAAAAAATGACAAGTTAGTGACAAAAAACAGATAATTCAATTGAAAATTCATGAATTAAAGAATCATTTTCTTTCAATTTACTTAATTGGCATTAATTTTGCCGTAACTAACCCAATGAAAACAAATTCTTTCCTAATTATTTTAGTTTCTTTTGTATTTGCTTTTGGATGTAAAAAAGAATCCAACTCACAAAACAATGATACTAAAACAACACCAGTTGCACCAAAAGACTCAATTACTAATTTAATGGTTACATTTTATAATACCGAAGATTCATCCAATCAAGTGGGTGGTGTGAGCGACCCAGATGGTCCAGGTCCTATACAAGCAAGTTATAATGGAGTAGTGCTTTTGCCAAATACTTTATACAATGTTTCAATTCGATTGGAAGATGAAACAGGTTCGTTCGTGAATATCAGCGATAAAATAAAAGCCAATCCGAAAGATTATCTGATATGTTTTGGAAACAATTTAAGCATGAGCACTGTAAGTACTGATTCGGATGGTACTCACAGCATAGGACTTAAATTCAATTTAACTACTTCATCCATGACTGGAAGCGGTAATTTAGATTTAAATATCAAATACCAAAAAGGAGTTAAAAATGGCCAATGTGAGCCTGGTTCATTGTATTACAGTGCTTATGTCCCAATTTTAATCAATTAAGATTTTAACCATTTAATCCACCAAGGAAGCTTATTGTTGATTATCTCATTGAAATAATGAGGTTTACTGCCAAATTTTGAATAAAAATAAGCCACAGTTTCAATCACTGAGCCTTCAAAATCAAAGATTAAATCGTTTTGAGCGTATTCTTTTAAGACCTCATCAATGATTGCATGGGTTGCTCCTATAGATTTTCCAATTACAGTTGGAGCTCCCATGATGTAATATATTCGATGGTGCGAAACCATAAAAAAACCTGCGCTCAATAGTTCATTTTGTTGATTATATACTCCTATACTAAAGCCCTTATTTAAGTTTAAAGCAATATTTAACAAAGCCAAACTTTTTTCTTTCAGTTCCATTTGATTGGCGTAATGAGTACCATAATTTTCAAAATACAAATTAGCTACCTCTGTTAGTGGGATGTTTTTTTTTACTTGGTATTGACTTAAAGCCAATCTAGCTAAATTTTTTTTAGCATCAGATTTAAAAGCATCGTACAATTCATGATATGGCTTATTCAAATCCAATTCGTAGGTTAATCTCATTTTAAAATTCAATTTGGGAGACAACCATTTATTTTCGAAATTTAAATGGATATGCCAGTATTTGAACTTTGAAGGAATTTTTTCAATGAATTTGTAAAAAAAATCATCCGTAATTTTGTGCTTACTAAACAGCCCTAACTGTTGACAGAAATAGGGTTGATATAAGAATTTTAAAAACCATTTATTTCCATAGGGCAAAGGGAATATTGCTTCGTAATCCTTGTAAACCAATGCATCCCACTTTTCATTTGTCATGGTATCCAAGTACCAACTGTAAGCATAGACTAATCCATTGTAACATTTATCTAATGACAAATCCCATTTAGTTTTATCTATTTCTTTATGTGTTAAATAGTTGATTTCAGACATGATTCAAATACTTTTCTCCAATTTTCCCAACCCCTGTGTTTGCTCAAAGATTCATTATGGTAAACAAAACAAAAGTCGGTATTGTACTCATAACAAATTGATTTTAATTTTAAGGCTTCTTTTTCAGCTTCAATGTGATTCATTTTTAAAAATTGTTTGCAAGCTACATCCATCCACACAAATGGCACTAATAGTAATTCTGTCGATTCATTAGTTATCAGATTAAACCAATAAAAACTTGAACCTGTAGCTGCTCTAAAACCATTGATTTCTGAATAACCCATGCTGTGCTCAAACTGAATTCCAAGATGAAGTAAATCCTTGTAGGTTTCAGGAAGTTTAAATCTCAAAAAATGCTGCCTTGAATGAAGAATTGGCTGTTGAATTACTTTTTGTAATGAATTCAATTCTTGCTTAATGGTATTTTGATTTAAAAATGAATCATAACTAGGATGTATGCCTATTAAATGACCTTGAGCTTTTATTTGATGAATAATTTTAATGAAGTCACGGTTTTTGATGTTGATGTTTTTATCCCATTTTCCATATTTACCCACTTGAATAAAATAATAAGCGATTAAATTTTGTTTACTCAATTCATTAAATTGGTAATTGAAGTTATCGTTTGGGTCTTTATTTATAGAAAATACAACTTTTAATCTTTTTACAAATTCATACCTATTCAATTCAAGTAAAGATTTGCCCAAACCTAAACATTGTCTTAATAAATTTCTTCCTTTGTAGGCAAATACTGAATCTATATCAATACTTGGTTTCACTTTAAATGGCAAAAACTTTGCTTTTGTATTTAATTCTTCAATTATCAGTTGATTAAACTGTTTTATCCAAACATCTACTAGAGGAAAATCAAGGAGATTGTTTTGGTACAAAATTGATTCAGTATGGCTGTAACGATTGTGTTCAAAGTGCTTTTTATTTAAATATTCCTCGTACCTTGAAAGGTGAAAAAAAATTGCACTAAACAGATCGAAATTTAATTGTTTTGATTCATTCAAATTCAACTCTTTATTTACATATTGTTCAATGTTTTGTTGTTCATTAATTGAGGATTCATTTAATAAATGATTAGGAATGATTTGAATTTTAGATTGAATAGGAAGTGAGCTGTAATTGATATCTATTTCTGTATTTTCATGTTCATGAACTAGCTTAAAATCAAGGTTCATTCGGTGTGAAAAAACATGCTTTAAAACATAGTTTAATCTTGTGCTTTCAAAATTAGAATAAATAAAAATCAAAACTTTCTTATTTTTGCAATCAAGCACAAAGAAACAACTTATTTGTTTTTAATTGAAACAATGAAATTAGATTTGTCTTAAAAAAGAAAAAGAACACACATGAAAATTGCATTAATTACGGGTATAACTGGGCAAGATGGAGCATATTTAGCTGAATTTTTATTAAAAAAAGGGTATCATGTACACGGAATAAAAAGAAGAAGTTCATTGTTTAATACAGATAGAATAGACCATTTATATGAAGACCCTCATAATCCTAATCCTAAATTAACACTTCATTATGGTGATTTAACCGATAGCACTAACTTAATTCGATTGATTCAACAAATACAACCAGATGAAATATACAATTTAGCTGCTATGAGCCATGTTCATGTAAGTTTTGATACCCCAGAATACACTGCGAATGCTGATGGTTTGGGAACTTTACGATTATTGGAAGCTATTAGATTGTTAAACCTCACCGAAAAAACAAAAATTTACCAAGCTTCTACATCTGAACTTTATGGATTGGTTCAAGCTGTTCCTCAAAGTGAAACAACACCATTTTACCCACGCTCTCCATATGCTGTGGCTAAATTATATGCTTACTGGATTACTGTAAATTACCGTGAAGCATACAATATGTTTGCTTGTAATGGAATTCTTTTCAACCACGAATCTCCTATCAGAGGAGAAACTTTTGTAACTAGAAAAATAACCAGAGCAGCTGCCAAAATTGCTCTTGGATTACAAGACATTTTGTATCTTGGTAATTTAAATAGCAAGCGGGATTGGGGACATGCTAAAGATTACATTGAAGCCATGTATTTAATGTTACAACAAGAGAAGCCCGAAGATTTTGTCATTGCAACAGGAGTAACAACCGAAATAAGAGAATTTGTTAGAAAATCTTTTGCATTTATTGGCATTGACCTTGAGTTTAAAGGGAAAGACGAAAACGAGATTGGCGTAATCAGTCATATTGATATAAACAAAACAGAAGAATTTGGTTTAAATAAAGAAAGTCTAAGTATTGGCAAAACAGTAGTAGCTGTAGATAAGAGGTATTACAGACCTACCGAAGTAGATTTACTGATAGGTGATGCTTCTAAAGCGCGTGAAAAACTAAACTGGCAACCAAAATACAACTTAGAGGCATTGATAGAAGACATGATGAAATCTGATGTGCATTTAATGAAAAAAGCCGAGTATTTAAAAAAAGGAGGTTATAGACCAATGAGTTATTTTGAATAAAATGGACTCAAGATTGATTGCTTTTGAGAAACTCTTGAACATCATGGATGATTTAAGAGCTAAATGCCCTTGGGATAAAGAGCAAACCATAGAATCACTTAGACATTTGACTGTGGAAGAAACATACGAATTGAGTGATGCTATATTAAAAAACGACTTCAATGAAATAAAAAAAGAACTTGGTGATGTATTGCTTCACATAGTGTTTTATAGTAAAATTGGAAGTGAACTTGGACAATTTGATATTGAATCGGTCATCAATCAATTGTGTGAAAAATTAATTCGAAGGCATCCTCACATCTATGGAGATGTAATAGCTGATAATTCGGAGACTGTAAAACAAAATTGGGAACAAATAAAAATGCAAGAAAAAGACAATCAAAATAAATCTTTGCTGGCAGGTGTTCCTAAATCTATGCCCACTTTAGTGAAAGCCTATCGCATGCAAGAAAAAGCAGCACAGGTTGGATTTGATTGGGAAAATAAAGAACAAGTATGGGCTAAAGTAGAAGAAGAACTTCAAGAATTCAAAGAATCAAAAACCAATATTGAAAGTGAAGAAGAGCTAGGAGATTTGTTTTTTTCTTTGGTGAATTATGCGAGATTTTTAAATATAAATCCTGATGATGCTTTGGAAAAAACCAACAGAAAATTCATCAAAAGATTTGAATACATTGAAATGAAAGCAAAAGAAAACAATTTAGAACTCTCTACCTTAGGTTTATCTCAAATGGACGAATGGTGGAACGAAGCTAAAAATCTATAAATCCATTACCTCAACAAGGTCATAGTTCCATTGTAATAGTGCCATTTTTTGCGGTTATCTCTTACTTTTAATTTATAATAATATATACCTTCTTGACATGGCTCATCTGATGATCCATAGTTACCATTCCATTGTATATTTGGATCTTTAGATTCAAATACTTTCTCACCCCAACGGTTAAATATTTCAACTTCAATGGTTCTAAAGGAAGTCAATTGAGGTGCCCAAATCTGGTTGAATTGGTCTTTGTTTGGAGAGAAAGCTTCTGGTATAAAAATTCGGAAAATATCCAATATTCTCAATGCTTGGTATGTCGTATCTTTACATCCATTGATATTATCTGCTATTAACATGACAGTAAATAAACCAGTATCCTTATATGCATGTGAAGGATTATCATCTATGACATTGTCTAAAGTATCACCAAAATTCCAAGTATGAATGGTGCTTCCAGTTGATAGATTAGTAAATTTAACCAATGGTTCTACGATGTCAATTTGTTTTGGCATGTAATCAAAATCTGCTATTGCTTGTTGATACGCTTCGACTGTAGCATTAAATGTTTTACAAATTTTACCATTTGCAAGTACCATTTCTACTCTTGCATTATATACTCCTGAATTGTTGTAATTTTTTGGAATGTTAGGAAATGTTTGTCCACCAACTGCATTGCTGTTGCTAAAGTTATTTCCATCAAAATACCAACGCCAAGTGAATGGTGTATTTCTGTATGTAATTGGTTGTGTTAAAGGAAAGAAATACTCTGTAGAAAATGGCTCACAACCTGCTAAATTTGTTACTAAAGTACTATCAGTAACTATAGGTGAAATAAGTACTGAGGCGCTATCGTTTAAAGGAGCTGAGCAATTGTCGGTTAAATCTACTGTAACTGTCATGTTGGTAGTTGGAACAATTGATAAGCTATTGGAATTTCCAAGTGTGGTGTTATTAAGTTTGTCTTTCCAAGTGTAAACATAACTTTGAACTTTACCTCCAGTAGGAGTAACAGTTGCATTGAATGTTTCACCTCTGCAAAGCAAAGCATCTGTTGGTTTTGTCATGCTTAATGGAGCTCTTACCATCAAACGATAAGTAGTGGAATCTGTTCTGCTGCAATTATCATCAGCTATGATTAAATAATCTGTTTGAGTTTTAGTTGGATTTAAAACAAAGGTCCATTGAGAAGCATGGATATTGGAATCAAGTGGTTTATAAGTTGTAGCACCGGTTTTTTCTTTTAAAACAAATTTGATTGGTTTACTATCTGCACTTACACCATTGCTTATTAAATTAAAAAACTGACCAGTACAAATGGTATCTACAGCTGTTGGAACAGAAACAGATAACCCAGTTTTTTGTAATACTGAAAATTTCTTGCTTACAGTTTGACCATTGCATTTTTGATTTAATGATATTACAAATCTTGAATCGTCTTTTATTTTAACGTTAAAATTAGCTGTTGAAGAATTCTTGAAACTATCTATTTTAATGAATTGACTGGATATGGTGTTATCGTACAAATAAAATTTGTAACCAGTGCTATCACCTCCTGATGCTTTTGCAATAACATTAAAAATTGTGTTTTTACAAACTGGAGTAGGATGAATGATCGTATCAATTTTAATGCTTGGTCGAACAGTTACAGTGACATAACCAGAATCTTTAGGAACTGTACAGCCATCGCTTATTACAGCTTTAAAAGTTTTGGTAGTATTCATGGTTACAGTTTTGCTTAAACCAGCACCCAGCGAATTATCCCAATTAACAACTCTGTTTGGAATGTCACCACCTTCAGCTTTTACAGTTAAAGTAACATCATTGCCTTCGCATACAGTGGTATCATTGGGCATGGTTATTTTAAGGCTGTCTTTAACTGTTACTACAATGTAATTGGTATCTGCATAAAAATCTCCAGCAGAATTTTTTGTACAATTATCAGTGAGTATTACCATGTAAGTAGTAGTGACAATAGGGTTAACTACCTTGTTATTGCCAAATCCTAAACCATGATTCCATGTGATGATGTGATTGGTATTGAGTCCACCTTTGCCTATTGCAGACAATGTGGCGGAAGTTCCTCTACAAATGGTGGTATCATTGCTGGTACTTAAGAAAAAGCTATCTCGTACAAATATTTTAACAGTATCCTTACTTGGCGAGCAACCTTTGGTAGTAGCGGTGACATAATAGGTAGTGTCTTTAAGAGGTTTTGAAATAGGTGAAAAACAATTGGTGCAATTTAACCAAGTAGCAGGTGAAAACACATAATTGGTATCGCCATCTGTTGTCGAAGTAATGTTTACTGTATTACCAAGACAAATGGTTGTATCATTTCTTAGTTTAATTTTAGGTTTTCCAAAAACGTATATTTTTTGAGTGTTTGTATCGTTGATGGTAGAACTACCGTTACATACTCCATTGGCATTGCGAATGGTAATCAAATTTACTGTAATGAAACCAGTATCTGGAAATGTACGTGTAAAACTTTTAGTTGTTTTAGTAATCCCATCGCTGAACACCCATTTCCAACTGTTTGGAACTAAATCTGAGCTACCATCGAAAGCAATAGATTGACCTTGACAAATGTTAAAATAAGGAGTATCAAGTTCCAGTTCATTACTTAATTTACCAGCTACTTTCATGGCAATACTCAAAGCTTTGATTGAAGAACCAGCATTGTACCCATAAGAACCCCTGTCTCCATAAGCATATAACATGGCAGAAAAACCATAAGGATTTGACAAAGAATGAATTCCTTGAGATAACCCAGCTTGTTGAATGAAAGAATAGTTGGTATCGTAAGCTACTTTTTTGAACGTTGTGGAAGGTGCTGAACCATCGATTAATGTTTGGTTGGCAAAAGCGGTTTTAACCACCACATTTAAGAAAAATTTATTGATTTGCTGAGCATTCTCACAAGAAAAAGTTAAATTTTTCAATGATTGTTCAATTGGAGGCACCCACATCATCATTGGATCAGTATCGGTACCACCAGATACTTTATCACAATCTTCAGTTAATCCAAATTGACATACAGCAAAGGCTTTGTTAGATGTTAATATTCCAGCACTTGCTTGATTAGATACAAGGAAAAAAGTATCCCAACTGCCAGCATTTGGCAATATTTTAGATTTGCCATTAAAAAAAACTCTAGTAGATGCAACACTTGCTACCACTTTAATTAAGTCAGCTTTTCTTGGTTTCCCAGCTTGATAAATAGTAGGGATAACAATGAATTTTTTTCCCCATAGTTCAATGGGCATCATTTGTTCATACAAATGATCAAATGATGCTTGACACGATCCATAATTAATCATTGACCTATTAGAACCAGAAAATACTGCTATTTTTTTACAATCTTGAGCTCTAATTAAAGTTCCCGTTAAATCTAATTTATTGGTACTGGCTTTTACCTGGTATGTTTCACCCTTTTGTAATGTAATTTGAAAAGTAGAATTTGCAGCAGCTCCTCCACTTGTTGCGGCTGTAGGTGAAATGTCTATAACAGTATTGTTTTCTGTAGCAACTATAGCAAAAGATGAACGGTAACTAGCATTAGATCCAAATCCTGTTGTTGGATCTCCCATGTGAGATATGACTCTGTAATCTGTACCTAAAGCTTCGATAGGATAGATTAAAGAAGCATCGGCCGAATAGGCTTTGGTATTTTGTGCTGATACAGAAATTGTGTCAGATGCACTAATGATTAAACCTCTTTTTCTATCAGAACTTGACTCACTACCACCAGTATAACCTGCATAAGTTGGAATTAATACAGTATCTAAGCCTCCTGCAGCAAAAGAAAAATTAAAGGTATGACCTGTCTGTGGATTTTTAATGGTTCCAGTTGTAGCATCTTTACCAGATAATACAATTTTTAATTGTACTGGATTATCAGGTGTACCAATGGATTCCATGAATGTCATCCAAAATGTTTTACCCAAGGTAGATAATTCTTGAGCTCGACTATTGGAAATGGAAGTTAGTAATAATATGATAATAAATTTTTTGTAAAATTTTTTCATTTCTTTTAAATAATTGCCGAAAATAATGGTTTACCTGCTTTTAAACAAGCATAATTTATTTACTTTACACGAATTATAAAAAAAGGAGTTTTAAAATTACATAAACGCCAT